>NZ_RZSL01000237.1:0-8910 GCF_003997355.1 Mesorhizobium sp. M1E.F.Ca.ET.041.01.1.1
CTTCAGACCGGCTACAGCGTATTCCTGGTCGCCGCCTACCGCTATGGCGAACTGGGGCAGGTCTATCCGATCGTGCGCGGCAGCGTGCCGCTGCTGGTCGCGCTCGGCGGCTTCGCGTTGGCCGGCCAGCGCCTCACCGCGCCGGAGCTCGTCGGCATCGCGCTGGTCGCCTGCGGCATCATGGGGCTGTCGCTCGGGCGAGGCAGGGCCTCGGTGACATCCATCCTCCACGCGCTCGCCACCGGCGCGATCATCGCAGCTTACGCGACCGTCGATGCGATCGGTGTGCGGGCCGCCGGTGACAGCGGCGCCTACACCGCCTGGGTACTTTTGATCTACGGCGCCCTGCTGTTCGCGACCTTCGTCGGCTTACGCGGCCGGCTCGCCGTCGACCCGCACGCGCCCGAGACCTGGAAGGCCCTGGGCGGTGGCCTGTTCGCGCTTCTGGCCTATGGCGCGGTGGTGGCCGCCTTCGCGCTGGGACCGGCCGGGCCGATCACCGCCATCCGCGAAACCAGCGTCGTCTTCGCGGTCTTCATCGGCCGGCTCTTCCTCGGCGAGGCGTTGACCCCCCGACGTGTCGGCGCTTGCGCCGTCGTCGCGCTCGGCGCGATCTGTCTCGGCTATCGGCCGTGACGGCGTCGGCCGCTGGCTCTCGCCATCGTCACGCTCGCGCGCCCTGGCCGGACAGATAGGCGCAGATCAACTCGCTGAGCTGCTTCTGCAGTTCCGGCGCATCGAGCATGTTACGGCGCGCCGCGTTGTGGATGACGCCCTCGACGGCGGAGGAGAGCACCCGCGCCATCGTCTCGGTATCCTTCTTGCGCCGGCGGTATTGCGCGACCGCCGATGCATAGTGCTCGAGATAGCGGGCCTGGAACGAGGCATGCGCGGCGCGCGAGCCGCGGTCGCCCGGCGCCTCGTCGAGCAGCACCTGATGCAGCGTCGGATGGATGCTGTGCGCCGCGATCATGCCGCGCACCAGCTCGCGCGCGAACTGCCTCAGCGGCTTCTCCTCGGCCGCGGCTTCGCGGATGACCGACAGCACGTGATCGAAGTGGCGGCGCCGGATGGCGTCGACCAGCGCGAGCTTGTCGGGGAAATACTGATAGAGCGAGCCGATGCTCACGCCGGCCGCTTCGGCCACCTTGTTGGTGCTGAAGCCCGCCCAGCCGATCTCGCTCAGAACGCGAGCACCTGCTTCAATTATCGCCTCGACGGTGGCGACCGAGCGCGCCTGGCGCGGTTCCTTGCGCATGCGCGGAGCGGATTTCGCAATGCGAGTAGACATCCTGGCCGGCTCTCCCGAGAATATAAACAGCTTACTCACATTTGACTCCAACGCAAATGGGGCGCGGGCGGATGAGTGCCAGGACGTTGCTGAAGAGCCTGCTTGTCTACCAGGCCTGGGCCAATGACGAGCTCTTGGAGAAGCTCGCCGGTCTCGATCCGCACGACAACGAGATGAAACGCCTCGCCGCGCTGAGGCTGATGAACCCTATCCATGTCGTGTCGCGGATCTTTGCGGCGCGTGTCACCGGCGCTGACCACGGCTATGCGAGCGACAACACCGAAGAAACGCTGGAGCCGGCTGAGCTGCGCGCCGCCATGGCGGAAAGCGACCGCTGGTATCTCGACTATATCGAAACCGTTTCTAAGCAACGACTTGCGCAGCCGGTCGCCTTCACCTTCACCGACGGCGACAAGGGCTGCATGACTAGGCAGGAGATGCTGACCCATGTCGTCCTGCATGGCGGCTATCATCGCGGCGAGATCGGCCGCATGCTGGGCGCAGATCGAGGTCTCGCCGCCTTGGGATACCTATGCCGTCCATCTGCACCGGGCCGAGCCGTCGCGTCGCCTGCACGGCAAGCCAGAGCCGCTCGACGCATGATCCGACAGTTGCTGGAATGCGAGCAATAAGCTCACTTCCCAGCCGGCAAGCTTTGCCGCTACTCCGGTACGGTTTTGCTTCGACTTGACCTGTAGATCTTTCCGCTGGACAAGATGAAACCGCCGCCGAGCCGCTTCCTCTTCATTATGAGCAATGCGCTCACATTCTGCTCTCTGGGCAGCGTCGACACGTCCGGATGATCGGGCGATAGAGAGCGTCGGGAATTCTCGGAGACGCAGTTTCACTTCGACAGACAAAGATTCGTTGTCGTTTTTTGCGTCGTTACCCTTGTCAGGGCGTCTTGTGTAACCAAAATTCAATAACTAAAAATCATTGTGTTGCTTCGCTGGCTAGACAGTCGCGAGTCAGATATGCATGAGCACGCCGGGTCACTCACGACCATCGGCAAAACGCAAGGGGCATCGCATGGCAAAGACGACAACCAAGGCGCCGGCGGCGAAAGCGCCGGCAAAGAAAGCGGCACCGAAAGCTGCCGCGAAACCCGCAGCAGTGAAGAAGGCAGCGCCGAAGGCAGCCGCCGAGGCTCCGGCCAAGGCCGCGGAAGCGACGCCGTCAGCCGGCGTTGCCGAAACCGTGGCACCGAAGCTCGAGCATGCCGACGGTTCCGTCATCATCCGCCGCAACGACACGCTCTGGCGCATCTCGCGCCGCGTCTACGGCCATGGCACTCGCTTCTCGACCATCTATCTCGCCAACCAGGACCAGATCCGCGACCCCGACCGCATCTGGCCCGGCCAGGTCTTCAAGGTGCCCGGCAAGTCGAAGGAAGGCGAGCCGGCCGACATGAAGGCGATGGGCGACCAGATGACCACGCCGCCGAAGACGGAGTAGGGAGCGCCGGCGCACGAGCGCGTAATCTCCCCCCTCGAGGGGGAGATGGCCGGCGACCAGAGGGGCTCCTCGCGCGTCGAGCGCCGGCATCCCCTGCGACGACCTCGGCGATCTATGTGAGACGACCCCCTCTGTCGCCTTCGGCGACATCTCCCCCCTCAAGGGGGAAATTACCGGTGCTACCCACCAGCCTAGCTTGCCCTCTCATCCTTCATCGTCTATCGCCGATGGACGATGATCGAATCCCCATCCGAACCCCACGCCCCCGACAGCCGCGCCGTCGCCGCGACGTTTGCCGCACTCTCGCATCCGGCACGCATCGAGATCCTGAAGCACCTCTCCGCCAGCCGCTGTTGCTCATGCCGCGAAGTGGTCGACCATCTCGATCTCGCCCAGTCGACGGTTTCGCAACATCTGAAAATCCTGGTCGAGGCTGGGCTGGTCCGCTTCGAGCCCGACCGTCAGCGCTCGCGCTACGCGGTCGACCATGCGGCGCTCGCCGGCGTCTCCGCCTCGCTTCGTGAACTCGTCAACGCCTGCTCACCCAGCCGCTGACCCTCTCACCCAAAAGGCTAAGAAAAGTGGCCGAAAAGACCGTATCCGCCGAAGCCGGCACTCTCGCGACCTTGCGCAACCTGTGGCCCTATATGTGGCCGGCCGACCGCGCCGACCTAAGGGCCCGCGTCACTTGGGCGACGCTGCTGCTGGTCGTCGCCAAGCTGACGCTGGTCGCCGGCCCCTATTTCTTCAAATGGGCGACCGATGCGCTGGCTCACGGCTCGAAGACGCCGCCGCCGCTGCCCGCCTTCATGCTCGCGCCGGTGATGCTGGTCGTCGCCTACAACGTGCTGAGGCTGGTGCAGCTCGGCTTCAACCAGTTGCGCGACGCGCTGTTTGCCCGCGTCGGCCAGTATGCGGTGCGCCAGCTTGCCTTCCGCACCTTCGTCCACATGCACCAGCTCTCGTTGCGCTTCCATCTCGAGCGCCGCACCGGCGGCCTGTCGCGCATCATCGAACGCGGCACCAAGGGCATCGAGACGATCGTGCGCTTCATCATGCTGAACACGGCGCCGACCATCCTCGAATTCGCGCTGACCGCCGGCATCTTCGCCTACACCTATGGCTGGAAATACGTGGGCGTGGTGGCGGTGACCGTGTGGATCTATGTCTGGTTCACGGTCAAGGCGAGCGACTGGCGCATCTCGATCCGCCGCGACATGAACGACAGCGACACCGACGCCAACACCAAGGCAATCGACTCGCTGCTCAACTTCGAGACGGTCAAATATTTCACCAACGAGCGCATGGAGGCCGAGCGCTTCGACCGCTCGATGGCCCGCTACGAGATCGCCGCGACGAAAACCTGGACCTCGCTCGGTTGGCTGAATTTCGGCCAGGGCTTCATCTTCGGCCTCGGCACCGTCATCGTCATGTGCATGTCGGCGCTTGAGGTGCAGGCGGGGACGCAGTCGGTCGGCGATTTCGTCTTCATCAACGCCATGCTGATGCAGCTATCGGTGCCGCTCAACTTCATCGGCTTCATTTATCGCGAAATCCGCCAGGGGTTGACCGATATCGAGCACATGTTCGACCTGCTCGACGTGCCCCAGGAGATCGTCGACAAGCCGGATGCAAAGCCGCTGAAGGTCGGCGCCGGCAAGGTCGAGTTCCGCGACGTTCATTTCTCCTACGATCCCAACCGCAAGATACTGAAGGGCGTCTCCTTCGAGGTGCCGGCCGGCAAGACCGTCGCCATCGTCGGCCCCTCCGGCGCCGGCAAGTCGACCATCTCCAGGCTGCTGTTCCGCTTCTACGACGTGCAGGGCGGCCAGGTGCTGATCGACGGCCAGGACATCCGCGACGTGACGCAGGAGAGCCTGCGCGCCGTGCTCGGCATGGTGCCGCAGGATACGGTGCTGTTCAACGACACCATCGCCTACAACATTCGCTACGGCCGCGTCGGCGCCGGCGAGGAGGAGGTGCGCAAGGCGGCCGAGCTCGCCCAGATCGGCCCATTCATCGCCAAGCTGCCCGAGGGCTACCGCTCGATGGTCGGCGAGCGCGGGCTGAAGCTGTCGGGCGGCGAGAAGCAGCGCGTCGCGATCGCCCGCACCATCCTCAAGGCGCCGCCGATCCTGATGCTCGACGAGGCGACCTCGGCCCTGGACACCCAGACCGAGCAGGAGATCCAGGCGGCGCTCGACCTCGTCAGCAAGGGCCGCACCACCATCGTCATCGCGCACCGGCTGTCGACGGTGATCTCGGCCGACGAGATCATCGTGCTCAAGGACGGCCAGATCGCCGAGCGAGGCACCCATGCCGCGCTGCTCGCCAAGCACGGCCTCTACGCCTCGATGTGGGACCGCCAGCGCGAAGCGACCGAAGCCGAGGAGCGGCTGCGAATCGCCCGCGAGAGCGACGAGCTGGGTGTGATCGTGCGGCGGAGGACGTCGGAGGTGAGCTAGCGCCGCGCCGATCTCCCCTCTTGAGGGGGAGATGTCGCCGAAGGCGACAGAGGGGGTCGCCGCGCGTGAAGCGCCAACCTCCATCCGAAGCAGCAGGCCGAGCCCAGTCGAACCGACCCCCTCTGACCGCTTCGCGGCCATCTCCCCCTCGAGGGGGAAGATCACAGGCGCAAAAAATTCCCCTTGACCTCAACTTAGCTTGAGCTTGCAAACCGTCTCCGAGCCCCTGCGAAGCAAGCCTTCCAAGAACGGAGACAGATCGAAATGAGCAATGAGAATCAACGCAATGGCAGCGTCTTCCGGGTCGACAAGTTCGTCGTCCCGGCGGAAGCGCGCGACGAAATCCTGAGCAAGGTCCTCATGACGCACGAACTGCTGCGCCAGCAGGAAGGCTTCGTGCAGGATTTCCTGCTCGAGCAGTTCTCCGGCCCGGGCGAATTCAACATCGTCACCATGGTCGAATGGGAAAGCCAGGCGGCGGTCGACAAGGTGGTGCCGATCGTCAGGGCCGCGCATGAGCGCATCGCCTTCAGCCCGCAGGAAACGATCGCCCGCCTCGGCGTCAAGGCCGACATAGCCAACTATCAGCGCGTACCGGAGGTGTAGGACGGCCAGCCCGCGCCGGGGGAAGACACGGCGACGCCAAGCACTTGGCCGGTGCGGGCGTCGCTGACCATGTTCTCGAAGCCGCGCCATTCGGCGGCGGCGATGAACAGCGTCCTGCCGTCGGCACCGCCCAGCATGCAGGCAAAGCAGCCCCGATCGACCTCGACCCTATCGATTTTCGCCCCGCCCTCGCGCACCCTGACGCAGTGCCGGTTCGGCACGTCGGCATACCAGACACAGCCCTCGGCATCGAGGCAGATACCGTCGGGATAGTCGTTGCCGAGATCCGCCCAGACGCGGCGGTTGGAAAGGCCGCCATCGGCCGCGATATCGAAAGCGGTGAGCCGGTTGGCGTGGGATTCGGCGACGATGAGCGTACGGTTGTCCGGCGTCACCGCCATGCCATTGGCGAAGGCGATGTCCTCGGCCACTTGCCGCACAGTCTCGTCCGACGTGATCAGCACGATGGTGCCCGGTCCGAAATGCTCGCCCGGCGCCGGCGCCGGCCCGCCACCATTGACATAGATGTTGCCGCGCCCGTCGACGACGATTTCGTTCCAGGGGTTTTTCGACAGTCCCCGGAGATCGGCATGCGTGACGAGCGCCCCGTCCGCCTCCTGCCTGAGCAGCAGGCCTTCCCGACCGGAAACCACCAGGAGCAGCCCGTCCGGCAGCCAGTCGATCGAATACGGCAGGACGGCCGGCACGGTTAGCATGACCTCGCTCGTGCCGTCCTCTTCCACGGCGACGATTTCGCCGGTGCCCCAGTTGCAGAGCCAGAGCCGCCCCTCATGCCAGCGTGGCGACTCGCCGAAGGCGAGGCCTTCGGTGATGATCTTTGCTTTCCTGGTGGCGGATTTCGGCGACGGCATGGCTGGCTCCCTGGTTGGGCTGTCCTGCCAAGGACGGGCGAGGGGGCTGCTTTCCGACAGCGGATGCTAAAAGTCCCGCCGGCATCAACAATGCTTGGCATCGGGGAATAGACCTCCCCATTGTTGCGTTGCGGGGAGGGGGGCTTTCGGCTATTGAGGCCGGAACCTGAAACAGGGACCGCCTCCAGCCCTATGACGCTTCTCGATTCGGTCAAGAATACGTTCGTTCCGATCCATCGCGAGGGCTATCCCTTCATCGCCGCTTTCGGCGCGGCAACGCTTTTCCTCGGTTATTTCTCATCGATCCTGTTCTGGATCGGGCTCATCCTCACCGCCTGGTGCGTCTATTTCTATCGCGATCCCGAGCGCGTCACGCCGGTCGACGACCGGCTGGTGGTGAGCCCGGCGGACGGCGTGATCTCGGCCGTCGGCCCTGCCGTGCCGCCGCGAGAGCTTGGCCTGGGCCCCACCGAGATGACCCGCATCTCGGTGTTCATGAATGTCTTTTCCTGCCACATCAACCGCGCCCCGGTGCGCGGCAAGATCACGCGGATCGAGCATCGTCCAGGCAAATTCCTCAATGCCGAGCTCGACAAGGCAAGCTCCGAGAACGAACGCAACGGGCTGGTCATCGACAGCCCCAACGGCACGATCGCGGCCGTACAGATAGCCGGCCTGGTGGCGCGCCGCATCGTCTGCTGGGCAGAGGCCGGCGGCTCGATCGGCATCGGCGAGCGTTTCGGGCTGATCCGCTTCGGTTCGCGCGTCGACGTCTTCCTGCCGTTGAACGCCGTGCCGCGCGTCGCCGTCGGCCAGACGGCGGTGGGCGGCGAGACGGTGGTTGCGGAGTTCGGCGGCGCGGCCGTCGCCCCGCTGGTCAGGATTTCCTGAGCGGTGGGCGCGCCCTTCAAGAAGTTCGAGGCTCACGCCAGCGGCGGTCCGCGCATCCGCGAGATCCCGATGCGCATGGTGCTGCCCAATCTGGTCACCGTGCTCGCCATCTGCGCCGGCCTCTCCGGCATCCGCTTCGCCTTCGAGGACCGTTTCGAGCCGGCCGTCGTCATGGTGCTGCTCGCCGCTTTCCTCGACGGCATAGACGGCCGCCTGGCGCGCATGCTGAAGGCGACCTCCAAGTTCGGCGCGCAGATGGATTCGCTGGCCGACATCGTCAATTTTGGCGTCGCGCCGGCACTGGTGCTCTATGCCTTCCTGCTCGACCGCGCCGGTTCGCCGGGCTGGATCGCGGCGCTTCTGTTCACCATCGCCTGCGGCATGCGGCTTGCCCGCTTCAACGTGCTGGCTGACGACGCCGACCAGCCGGCCTGGCAGAGCGAATATTTCGTCGGCGTGCCGGCGCCGGCGGGCGCGGGTCTTGGCATGCTGCCGCTCTATCTCTATTTCCTGCGGCTCGGGCTCGAACCCAGCCGACCGGCGGCCTTCATCGCCACCGGCTTCACTGTCCTGGTCGCCTTCCTGCTGGTCAGCCGGCTGCCGGTCTATTCGGGTAAGAGCGTCAAGGTGCCAGGCGACAAGGTGCTGCCGGTCATCCTGGGCGTCGTGCTCTACATCCTGCTGTTGATGGCCTATCCCTGGTACACGCTGACGGCCTCGGTCGCCGGCTATCTCCTCTTCCTGCCGTTTTCGGTGCGCGCCTATTCGAAGCGGGCTATGCGCGAAGGCGAGAAGGTGCCGCCTTCGGATATCGGGTAGCGGATGATCTCCCCCCTTGAGGGGGAGATGTCGCCGAAGGCGACAGAGGGGGTCGCTGCGCTTGAAGCGCTAACCTCTTCACTTCCGCAAAGGCGCCGGCGCTCTATGTGAGACGACCCCCATCTCCCCCTCAAGGGGGGAGATTACGCTGCCGCGCTCAGCCCCAACCTGTCGATCGCCAGCTTGCGCGCCGACACATAATCCGTCTTGCCGGAACCCAGCACCGGGATTTCTTCCACCTTGACGATGTCGCCTGGCACCATCAGTTCGGCCGCGCCTGCCTTCTTGCCGAACTGGCGCAGCTCCTCGGCGCTGGCGTCGCCGGCGGTGGTGACCAGCACGATTCGCTCGCCGCGCCGCTTGTCAGGCACTGCCACCGCGGCGTGGTGCTCTTCCGGCCACAGCGACTGCACCAGCATCTCGACCGCGCCCAGCGACACCATCTCGCCGGCGATCTTGGCGAAGCGTTTTGCCCGCCCGCGAATGGTGATGAAGCCGTCGCGGTCGACCG
>NZ_RZSL01000238.1:0-8840 GCF_003997355.1 Mesorhizobium sp. M1E.F.Ca.ET.041.01.1.1
TCCTCCGCCGCCGCGCCCCGCCCCTGCTCCCAAACCGCCCCGTCCGGCGCACGCGGCACCCGCTACGGAGATGGCGCTTCGTGCCGCGTTCCTGCGCGGCATGGGTGTCGAGGAAGCCGATTTCCCCGGCCGCGATCCGGTCGTCGAAATGGAGAAGTTCGGCCGCGAATACCGGCTGATGCTGGAAGGGCTGATGCAGCTCCTGCGCAAGCGCGCCGAGGAGAAGGGAAGCGCGCGTGTCGCCCAGACGATGGTCGGAGCTTCCGAGGTCAACCCGCTCAAATTCCTGCCGACGGCCGAGGATGTCATCGTCACCATCATCTCGGAGCGCAGCCCGGGCTTTCTCTCCGGCGAGGCGGCGATCTCCGATGCGGTGCGCGACCTCGCGCAGCACCATGTGCGGGCCTGGCGGGGCGTGCAGGCGGCGCTGCGGCGCATGATCGACCGCTTCGATCCGGCGGCGATCGAGGAAGAGCTGAAATCCAATTCCGCGATCGGCAATCTGCTTTCGGGCGGGCGCAACGCCAAGCTGTGGGAGCTTTACCAGAAACGCCATCGCGACATCGCCCAGAGCGCGGAATCGAGCTTTCTGGGCGAAATCGGCGCGGACTTCAGGGATGCTTACGAAGAGGAGTAGGACATGATCGACAGACGCGAATTCATCGTTGCCCTCGGCGCGACGGGGCTGCTTGCGGCTTGCCAGAGCGGCCCGCCGAAACCATCGGTTATCTCGGTCAATGTGAGCGGTGGCGCCGGCATGAATCCGGGACCGGGCGGCGGCGACAGGCCGGTGACCGTGCTGGTGATGCGGCTCGCCAGCACCGGAAAGTTCAATTCGGCCGACTATTTCGCGCTGCAGGGCGACGCGGGCTCGGCGCTCGGCGCCGATCTCATCGGCTCCGACTCAATCTCCGTCGCGCCGGGAAAGACCGCGGCCAAGACCATCACGGTCGAGCCGAACGCGACGGCGCTCGGCTTCGTCGCGCTGATCCGCGAGCCTGGCGGCAGGAACTGGCGTACGACCAAGTCCGTGTCACCGGGGTCGAAATTCACCATCAATGTCAGCCTCGGCAGCGGCGGTATTTCCGCCTGACGGCCAGACAACAGGCAGCAGTGCAGAGAGCAGCAGCATGAGCGACGCAAACAGGGTGCTGTGGTCCGAGGGGCTCTTCTTGAGGACCCAGCACTTCCAGCAGCAGGACCGGTTCTTCGAGGCGATGGTGCGCGGCACATTGCAGGCCGGCCAGCTCCACACGTTCGGCTTCCAGCAACTGACGTTCGATCAGTCGCTGCTCGAGGCAGGCCAGATCTCGATCGTGTCCGCCCGGGGCATTTTCCCGGACGGCACGCCCTTTTCCATCCCGGAGCTGATGGACGCGCCGAAGCCGCTGCCGGTGACGGCCGACACCGGCGCCGGGCCGGTGCTGGTCGCCCTGCCGCTCGAGCCGCCCGGCGGCGTCGGTTTCGACCCGGCGCACGCGGCGTCGACCGGCGCGCGCTATCACGGCAAGATCGTTTCGGTGCGCGATGCCGTCCAGGGCGGCTCCGACCCTGAAGAGATCGAGATCGCGCGGCCGCAGGCAGTGCTGCTCGCACCCGGCAAATCGGTCGGCGGCTACACCGCGCTGCCGATCGCCGACATCAAGGGTGTTCGCGCCGACGGCGGCGTTTCGCTCGACGAGAGCTTCCTGCCGCCGACGTTGATCACCGGCGCGGTCGCCTGGTACCGGCAATTGCTGCAGGAAGTCGTCACCGGCCTCGACCAGATCGCCGAGGCCCACGGCAAGATGGTGATGGGCGGCCCCGGCCGCAGCGTCGAGGACCTCCTGATGCTGCATCTCGCCAATGCGGCGCGGCCGCGGCTCGCGCACATGCTGACGCAGGACGTCTTCCATCCGGCCGAGCTTTATCTCGAGCTTGCCGGGCTGGCCGGCGAAATGGCGACCTACGGTTCCAGCGCGCGCCGGCTCGGCGAGTTGCCTGCCTACGATCACATGGCGCCCGGGCCGGCCTATATGGCGCTTGCCGACGCCTTGCGCTCGCTGATCCTGAGCCTGCGCTACATCGAGCCGAAATCGCGCGCGCTGCCGGTCATGCGGCACGCGACCAATGTCTGGAAGGTGCGCATCGACAATCCGAAGCTTCTGGTCGCCAGCCGCATCGTCATCCGCGTCGGCTCCGAGTTGTCGGAGGACGCGCTGCGCAAGATCTTCGTCAACCAGGCAACCGTGGGGTCGGCCGACCAGTTCGAGGGGTTGTGGAAGTCGCGCCTGCCCGGCATTCCGCTGAAGCCGCTGCATTCGCAGCCGCGCGAGATCCCCTATGACGGCGACCGGCTGTGCCTGGAACTGGATCAGAAGAGCGAGCATTGGGCTTCGCTGCTCGACGCCCCCGGTTTCGTCATCGGCGTTTCCGGTGTCCTGCCGAGCGAGCCGCAGGTCGACTGCTATTCGGTGAACAGGTGAGGCCATGAGCCGGGATGATCCCTTCGGACTGTCGGAGGATCGCGAGCGCACGCGCATCAGGCTGACCGGCGCGTCGCCGCGGCCAATGGCGCCGCTCACGCCGGGCGCGCCGGTGAAGCGGGCGCGTGCGCACCCCAATACGCTGATCAATACATTCGCGCCGCTGCTCGAATTCGCGCCGGAGCTTGAAAGCGCGCTGGCGCCCGAGAACCCGGAGGTGCTGCGCACGCGCCTGCTCGACGAATTGGTCCGGGCGCGCGATGCCGCGATGGCGGCGGGATCCTCACTGGAGCGGGCCGACCAGGCCGCCTGGGCGGTGGCGGCGCTGCTCGACGATCTTGCGCTCAACACGCCCTGGGGCGGCGCCAGCGCATGGCCGCGCCAGCCGCTGGTGGTCATGCTGCGCGGCGACGTCGACGCCGGCACGCAGTTCTTCTCGCGTCTCGACGAACTGGAGCGGCATCCGAACCGCGACCGCGAAATGCTGGAGCTGCAATATTACTGCCTGGCGCTCGGCTTCCGCGGCAAATATCGCGTGCCCGGCCGCGCCGGCGACCGCTCGCTCAACGCCGTCCGCGTCGCGGCGGCGCGCTTCCTGCGCAACGCCGACGCCGAAGACGCGCCGCTGTCGCCGCATTGGAAAGGCGTGACCGCCTCCGACGAGCCGCAGCGCTTCATCGTGCCGATCTGGGTGATGGCGCTGGCGGCCGTGGTCATTGCCGCCGCAACCCATATCGGCCTTTCGATGGGGCTGAGCAGCCAGGCCGTCGAGCTCTCCGCTCTGGTCCACGCGCTGCCGCCGCCGCAGCGCGCGGATGTCGCGCGCGCTGCGCCCAAACCCGACGCTCCCGAACCCGAGCCGCCGCAGCCGGTCGATTTCGCGTTGCTGCCGGAATTCAAGGCCGAGGCGCCGGACAGCCTCAAGGGAGCGCTGAGCGGCACGGAGAGCGTGTCACTGGCCAAGCTGGTCATCCAGTCTTCCAACCCCGAGCTGTTCCAGTCGTCGCGGCCAACGCTCACACAAGGCTACGAGCCGCTGGTCGAGTCGATCGCCAAGGTGATCCTCGCCAATCAGGAGCTGATCGGAAACATCACCGTCGTCGGCCATACCGACAATGTGCGCCTGCAAAGGTCGAATCCGCTTTCGACCAACCAGCGGCTCTCGGAAGCGCGCGCCGAAACCATCGCCACCCTTCTGGTGCAGGCCGGCGTGCCGCAGGAGCGCATCCATTCCGAAGGCCGCGCGGAGACCGATCCGGTGGCCGACAATTCGACGCGCGAGGGCCGGGCGCTCAACCGGCGCGTCGAGGTGCTGGTTGAGAAGAGGCTGTGATGTTCATCCTGCGCTTCCTCTGGGCCGTTCTGACCTCGCGCTTCCTTTGGACGCTGATCGGCATCGCGCTGTTGTCGCTGCTGATCTGGGTGTTCGGCCCGATCGTTCAGGTCGGCCCCTATGCACCGTTCGAATCCGACAATGTGCGCATCGCCATCATCGCCGGACTGATCATCCTTTGGCTGATCTGGGTGATCGTCGCCCAGCGCCGCGCGATCCGCGCCAACCGCATGTTCGTTGCCGAGATCGCGGCACCCGTGCAGGAAAAGCAGCTCACCCCCGGCGAGGAGAGCGTCGCCGCGGTCGGCGCCAAGTTCGGCGAGGTCATGGCCGAGCTCAAGCGGCGCAAGCTCGGCGGCCGCAAGTTCCTGCGCGAGATGCCGTGGTATGTGATCGTCGGTCCGCCGGCCACCGGCAAGACGACGGCGTTGCGCCAGTCCGGGCTCAACTTCCCGATCGACCTGACCGATGACCTGCAGGGCGTCGGCGGCACACGTAACTGCGACTGGTTCTTCTCGGAGACCGCGGTGCTGATCGACACCGCCGGCCGCTACGTGCAGCAGGAAAGCCAGCCCGATGTCGACGCCACCGAATGGCTTGGCTTCCTCGATCTTCTGAAGAAGCATCGGGGCCGTCGCGCGCTCAATGGCGTCATCGTCACGCTGTCGATCGATGCGCTCTCGGAAGGCGACGAAGCCATCAAGGCGCATGGCCGCAAGATCCGCCGCCGGCTGGCGGAGCTGAACGACCGTCTCGAAATCCGCCTTCCCGTCTATCTGATGCTGACCAAGGCCGACCTGATCAAGGGGTTCGAAGCCTTCTTCGGCGGCTTGTCGACCGCCGCGCGCGAGCAGGTCTGGGGAACGACCTTCCCCCTCGACGCGCGCGTCGACGCCAAGGCAATAGAAAACGAGCTCGCCGCGCTCGCCACTGAGCTGGAGCGGCGGCTGGTGCCGCGCCTGGAGGACGAGGACAAGCTTGGCGCGCGCGCCGAGATCTTCCGTTTTCCGGCTCAGCTCGCCAGCCTTTCCGAGCCGATCCAGGTGCTGATCGAGGCGATGTTCGGCGAAAGCCGTTACGAGGAAGCCGCCTGGCTGCGCGGCCTCTACCTGACATCGGCGACCCAGGAAGGCGCGCCCATCGACCGGCTGACCGCGGCGTTGTCCTCCTCCTTCGGGCTGCCGCCACGCCGCGCCATGCTTTCGCCACGCGTCGAGAAGCGCAGCTTCTTCCTGCGGAATCTTTTGACCGAAGTCATCTTCAAGGAAGCCGGCCTCGGCACGTTCGATCCGCTGGCGCAGCGCCGCCGCGCCTGGATCTGGCGCGGCGCGGCCACTGCCTGCGCGCTCGTGGCCCTGCTCGCCGGCGGACTGTTCACCTGGTCCTATCTCGACAACCGCAATGCGATCACCGAGCAGGCCGGCCAGTTCGAGGCGCTGCAGGCGCCGCTGACCGACGTTTCCGCCGCGCCGGCATCCGTGGAGCAGCCGACGATGGATGGAGCGCTGGCCGCGATGGATGCGATCGCAACGGCCCGCACCGCGCCGCCGGACGCACCCCACAACCTGCTTGGCCCGACCGCCTCGGCGGAGCTCGTGCGCGCCCAGACCGACACTTACGACCATGCGCTGCGCAACGTGCTCGAGCCACATATGGTGGCGCTCCTCGAGGCCACGATGTGGCGGCAGATCCGCGACCCGGATTTCATGCTCGGGGCGCTCAAGACCTATCGCATGATGACGGGCCTGTCGCAGATGGACCCCGACTTCGCCCAGAACTGGTGGGCGAACAGCCTGCCGGAATTCGCGCCTGCCCCGCCCTTCCCCACGGCGGACGCCGAAGAGCATCAGCTTGCCGCGATCCGGCGCATGGCGGTCGACGACAGCTATATCGCCCCGGACAAGGAACTGGTGGCCGAGGCGCTGAAAACGGTGTGCACGATCTCGCTGCCGGAGCGCGCCTATAAGCAGCTTCTCGCCGACCCCGAAGTGGCGGCCGTCAAGGAATGGGTGCCCGCCAATTTTGCCGGACCGAACGGCGCCAAGGTGTTCGCGCGCCGCTCCGACAAGACGCTGCGCGTCGGCGTTGCCGGAGCCTTCACCTATGCCGGCTTCCATGACGCCGTTCTCGACCGGGTCGAGGATGTGGCGGCGCAAGCGGCGCTCGATCGGGCGGTGTTCGCCGGCGGCTGTTCGGAGAACTCCGAAACCTCGGTCTCGGCGCTCTCCGAGGACATTCTGAAGCTCTATTACGACGATTATATCGCGCAGTGGGACAGTTTCCTGCGCGACATGCGGCTGGCCCCACTGAGCGACCTCAACGTCGCCAGCGAAAATCTCAAGGATCTTTCGAGCGCCGATTCCGCGTTGAAGCGGCTGCTGAAGGCAGTCGTCCAGGAGACTGACCTGACCCGGTCCGACGAAGCGCCGGCCGACGACAAGGGCGGCGCCGCGAAGACCGGCTCTAAGCTCTTGAGCAAGCTCGGCAAGCTGGGCAAGGTGGTGAAGACGGGAGCGAAATTACTGCCCCGCGCGGGCTCGGCCGATCAGGTCGACATGACCGGCAGCCTGGTGGCCGCGCACTTCAAGCCGCTCAAGGGCACGATCGCAGAGGTCGATGGCCAGCCGCCGGCGCTCGACGCGGCCGTGGTGGCGCTGACGGCGCTGTCCAACGTCTTGCAGACAGTGACCGCCAATCCCAACCCGCAGGACGCCATCAAGAAGCAGGGCGGCCTCGCCGAACTGACGGGCGCGGTCGCGAGACAGGCGCAGATCCTGCCCTCCCCGATCAATGACTGGCTGGGCGGGATTGCCGGCGATACAAGCGGCCTCTCGCAAAAGGCCGTCACCAACGAGCTCAACGCCATCTGGCGCGCGGACATCCTGCCCTTCTGCCAGGCCGCGCTCAACAACCGCTATCCCTTCAGTCCCGACAGCGCGGTCGACGTCAACGTGCGCGATTTCCAGCGCCTGTTCGGGCCGACCGGGCTGATAGACGCCTTCATCAACGATCATCTGATCAACTATGTCGACACCGCCAGCGAGCCCTGGAAATGGCGGGCGGATTTCGGCCTCGATCCCGCGGCGCTGGCGGCGTTCGAACAGGCAAGGCACATCCGCGACGACCTGTTTCCCGGCGGCACCGGCCCGGTCATGAACTTCACGCTGGAGCCGAAGGACCTGTCGCCCAACGTGGCGCGCGTGACGCTCAACCTCGATGGCCAAAACCTCGTCTACTACAACAACGCGACAAGGCCGCAGCCGATGACCTGGCCGGGCAAGGACGGGACCGGCGTGATCTCGCTCGCCTTCCAGCCGGTCGACGGCTCGCCCGAGGTGATGCTCAACGAGACCGGCAGTTGGGCATGGCTGAGGATGCTGCGCGGCGGCAAGTTCAATGGAACCAAGCTCACCGACGTCTACAGCCTGCGGCTCGGCACGAAAGGCATGTATGCCGATTTCGAGCTCAAGGCGGCCAGCGTCGAGAACCCGTACACGCTCGAGATGTTCAAGAAGTTCACATGTCCGCCGCAGATATGAATATACCCGGCTTCTACGGCAAGATACCGGCGACAGGGGATTTCGTGACGCGGCGGCTGCCGGCGGATTTCGTGCGCGTCTGGGACCGCTGGCTGGCGCAGCATGTCGTGCCGCTGTTCGGGCTCGAAGCCTGGCCGACGGATACCGCCTTGCGCTTCGTGGCCGGCCCGGCCTCCTTCGGCGCATCGATGGGTATCGTCGTGCAGAGCGCCGACCGGGTGGGGCGGCAGTTCCCGCTGAGCATCGTCGCGCGGCTTGCCGAGGCGCCTCTCAAGCTGGCCTATGCCGATGCGTGGTTCGAAGGCGTCGAGAATGCGGCGCTTGCCGCGCAACGGGGTGAACTGACGCCAGATGAATTGGATTCGGCGCTGGCCGCCCTGCCCGCGCCGCCCATCGACGAGGATGGCGATGTCATAGACGACCTCGTCATGTGGACCGCGCGCACGGATATTTTCGACGTCGATCCGCAGGCGCCGCAGCCGGCGCTGGAGCGGATCTTCGCCGCGAGTTGGGAGACGAGCTGATGCAGATCTGGAACCAGATGGGCTATCCGCACCAATTCACCATGGGTATGGACAAGGCCGGCCATGAATGGCTGGTCGTGGTGGTGAAAGGCACGTTCGACTTTCCGTCGAAACCGGGCGGGCTGGTGCAGAAGTCGGCAGAGCAGGTTCCGCTGGTCATGGCTGATACCCAGACCGGGGTGCCTGGCTATTCGGCGACGCTGTGGGAGACGGACTTCGCCTTCCGCAAGCCGCGCTGCGATGTGATTGCCAATGGCTGCGCCTATGCACCGGGTGGACGCCCGGCGGAGCGCGTGCCGGTCGGCATCAAGGTCGGCAACTGGTCGAAGCTGTTCGAGGTCGTCGGTCACCGCGAATGGCGCGCAATCGGCCCGGTGTTCACCGCGACCGCGCCGCAGCCCTTCCTGAAGTTGCCGATTTCCTACGATGTCGCCTGGGGCGGTGTCGACCGGCTAGACCCTGAGGACACCCTTCCCGCCAGCTACAAATACAACCCGGTCGGCACCGGCTGGTCGCGTACCAAGAACCAGCGTCTCATCCCAGGCCTGCGGCTACCGAACACGCAAGCTGTCAACGAGGAAATCCGCTCGCCCTTCGGCGACTACAAGCCGATGAGTTTCGGACCGATGGGCCGCGGCTGGCCCGGCCGCATCGAGTTCGGCGGAACGTATGACCAGAACTGGATTGACAACGTCTTCCCGTTCTTGCCTGAGGATTTCGACGAGCGCTATTTCCAGATGGCGCCGCCGGACCAGCAGATCGACCTGCCGCGCGGTGGCGAGGAGGTGGTGCTGGTGAACCTGACACCTGAGGGACGTGTGAGCTTCCGGCTGCCCTCAACGGCGCTGCCGATCACCTTGTTCAAAGGCAATGAGAAGTCGTTGGAGGCGAGCGTCTCTCCGGACACGATCCTGCTCGACCCGGAGAACCGTCGCTTCTCGCTCGTATGGCGCGTTTCGCAGCGCATCCACAAGACTAT
>NZ_RZSL01000239.1:0-8812 GCF_003997355.1 Mesorhizobium sp. M1E.F.Ca.ET.041.01.1.1
AACCGCCGCGTCGGTGGTGGCGGGCGCCCGACCGCCGGTCTTCTTCTCGCGCCGCAAGCTGGTGGAGAAGACGTTGGAGCGCTGGAATGTCGAGGCGCTCGGCCGCGCGCTGAACCGCTTGCAGACAGCGGTGCTGCAGACGCGCAAACGGCCGGATTGATCGGAGGCGCTGGCGCGTCAGGCATTGCTCGGGATCGCGGTGGAGAGCGCGAGACTGGGGCAGCGCGGATGATCTCCCCCCTCGAGGGGGAGATGTCGCCGAAGGCGACAGAGGGGGTCGCCGCGCGTGGAGCGCCGACCTCTTCTTCGCCCGGCAAGGCACGCCGGCGCTTGATGTGAGACAACCCCCTCTGGCCTGCCGGCCATCTCCCCCTCAAGGGGGGAGATTTGCAGCTTCGGCTCTTTCGCCAATCACTGCAAAGAAAAGGCCGACCCAACGGTCAGCCCTGTCTCAGCTATCACCAATATATCAGGCGTATCCAGCCTTAAATCGAAACTTCATTAGCCGGCAAAATACCGTTGCGCCTCAACGCCCTACCGCTCGTCCTTCAATCGCCGGCAGAGCTCGTCTAGCTGGTCCAGCGTGCGATAGTTGACCCTGAGCGTGCCGCCTCGGCTCTTGTGCTCGATGGTCACGATCATGCCGATCGTGTCGGTCATCAGCTTCTCCAGCGCCAGCGTGTCGGGATCTTTCTCCGGCGTGCTCGGCGCGGACTTCACCTTGGCCGGCGTCGGGCCGGCGGGCATCTGCGCCAGCGCTTCGGCCTGGCGCACGGAAAGCCCTTCCTTGACGATGCGCTTGGCGAGCCCTGCCGGATCCTCGGCCGTCACCAGCGTGCGGGCATGGCCGGCCGACAAATCGCCGTCGACCAGCATGTCGCGGATGACATTAGGCAGCTTCAAAAGCCTCAGCGTGTTGGCGACATGGCTGCGGCTCTTGCCGATCACCTGGCCGAGATCGGCCTGCGTATAGCCGTGCTCGTCGATCAGCTGCTGGTAGCCTTGCGCCTCCTCGACCGGATTGAGGTCGGCGCGCTGCACGTTCTCGATGATCGCCAGCTCCAGCGCCGTGCGGTCGTTGACGTCGCGCACGATGAGCGGGATCTCGGTGAGGCCGGCGCGCTGCGCCGCCCGCCAGCGCCGCTCGCCGGCGATGATCTCGTAACGGCCGGGCTGCGACGGCGAGGGCCGCGCCACTACCGGCTGCACCACGCCGTGTTCGCGGATCGATTGCGCGAGATCGGTGAGCTCGGCATCGCCGAAATGCCGGCGCGGGTTCTTCGGGTTCGGGCTGACGAACTCGATCGGCACCTTGCCGTCCGCCGCCGGGCTCGGCTTTTCGGGTGCCGCCGGACGGTCGATCTCGCCGATCAGCGCCGCGAGGCCACGGCCCAGTCTTTTTCTTGATTGGTCTTCGCTCATTATTCTGTCCAGGTCGTTTCGGAATCGAATCGGCTATTTGCCTAACGGGATGGCTGGTTGCGCCGCTCAGGCCGCGCGCAGCTTGCGCTCGCGGCGGATCACTTCGGAAGCAAGCTGCAGATAGGCCTGGCTGCCGGAGCATTTGAGATCGTAGAGGATCGCCGGCTTGCCGTAGGAGGGCGCTTCGGAAACGCGCACATTGCGCGGGATGATGGTCTCGTAGACCTTGTCGCCCATATGCGTGCGCACATCCTGCACCACCTGGTTGGCGAGGTTGTTGCGGCCGTCATACATGGTGAGCACGATGCCCTGGATGGTGAGATCCGGGTTGATGGCGCCGCGCACCTGCTCGACCGTCTCGAGCAATTGGCTGAGACCTTCCAGCGCGAAGAACTCGCATTGCAGCGGCACGAGAACCGAATCTGCCGCCGCCATTGAATTCAAGGTCAAAAGATTGAGCGAAGGCGGGCAATCGATCAGCACATAGCCGAACGGCGCCGAGCGCTCGGCCGCGGCGCGCAGCGCATTGCGCAGCCTGAGCACGCGGTCGGGCGCCGAGGCGATCTCCATTTCGATGCCGAGCAGGTCGAGCGTCGAGGGCACGATGGACAAGCCCGGCACCGCCGTCGGCACCGCTGCCGCCTCCAGCTCCAGCTCGCCGGTCAGCACGTCGTAGGACGAGACCGTGCGGTCCTTGCGGTCGATACCGAGCCCGGTGCTGGCATTGCCCTGCGGATCGAGGTCGACGATCAGCACCTGCTCGCCGATCGCGGCCAGCGCTGTGGCCAGGTTGATGGCCGTGGTGGTCTTGCCGACGCCGCCCTTTTGGTTGGCGACGGTAATGATGCGCGGACCAGTTTTCATGGGTTTATGCCAGTAATTCATTGCGGGGTCGCCGGACGCAGATCGGTGATTTCCAGGATGATGCCGTAAGGGTCGGTCATGCTTGGATGTTCTACCAGATCGAAGGCCCAGCGGTGAGTGCTTTCTTCCACTTCGGCGCGGTAATCCCGGCCTTTGTGAAAAAGCGCGCGCGCCCCTTTGGACAGCCAGGGCGCGGATAAATCGAGCAGATCCGGAAGTGCGGCCAGGGCGCGTGCCGTGACGATTTCCGGCGTAGAAACAAAGGGATAGCTGTCATCGATGCGCCGTGCCAGAACGCGCGCCGGCAGATCGAACTGGCCAATGACCGACTGCAGGAAGGACGCTTTCTTGCGATTGCTCTCGACCAGATCGATCGAGGCGCCCGGTCGCTCTGCCAGTAGGAAGCCGAGCACCAGTCCGGGAAAACCGCCACCCGAGCCGAGGTCGACCCATCGCATTGCCGCGGGAGCGATTCGGGCAAGCTGGGCGCTGTCCAGGATGTGCCGGCGCCAGACGTCGTCCAGCGTCGACGGCGCCGCCAGATTGATGCTGCGGTTCCATTTCAGGAAAAGCTGTTCGAAGGCCTGCAGGCGCTCGAATGTTTCACGTGAAACCGGACCCGCCGCCTTCTGCAGGTCCGCCCAGGCACTGGTGCCCAAGTCATCGGCGCTCACGCCACGTCCCTTCGCGCGGCGAGCTCGGCATTGCGGACGTGAGCGACAATGATGGCGAGCGCCGCCGGCGTCATGCCTTCCATGCGCTGCGCATCCGCGACCGAGCGCGGCTGGCGCGTCTTCATCTTCTGCTTCAGCTCGTTGGAAAGGCCCGGCACATCCGAGAAGTCGATGCTCTCGGGAATGAGCCGCGACTCTTCATGCCTTATTTCCGCGACGTCGGCCTGCTGCCGGTCGAGATAGACGGAATATTTTGCTTCCGTCTCGAGCCGCTCCGCGGTCTTGGCGTCAAGCGCGGCGAAGCCGGGTTCGACACGGGCCAGCCAAGCCATGTCGACGCCCGGATGCGCGAGCAGCTCATAGGCCGAGCGGCGCACGCCATCCTTGTTGATCTCCAGGCCATGCCGCGCCGCTTCATTCGGCGTCAAGGTGATCGACTTTGCCAGCGCGCGGGCTTGGGCGAGCCTGCCGGCAAAATCATCAAACCGCCGCATGCGCTCCGACGAGGCGATCCCGAGCCGGTCGGCCAACGGCGTCAGCCGCTCGTCGGCATTGTCGGCGCGCAGCGAAAGCCGGAACTCCGCCCGCGAGGTGAACATCCGATAAGGCTCGGCGATGCCGCGGCTGGTGAGGTCGTCGACCATCACGCCGATATAGGCCTCGGTGCGGCTGAGCACGATTTGGTCGCTCGCCGATGCCTTGCGCGCCGCGTTGATGCCGGCGAGCAAACCTTGCGCGCCTGCCTCTTCATAGCCGGTCGTGCCATTGATCTGCCCGGCCAGGAACAGGCCCGCGACGCGTTTCGTCTCCAAGGTGGTCGCCAATTCGCGCGGATCGACATGGTCATATTCGATGGCATAGCCCGGCTGCAGCATCGTCGCCTTTTCCAGCCCAGGGATCGTCTTCAGAATGTCGAGCTGCACGTCTTCCGGCAGCGAGGTCGAGATGCCGTTCGGATAGACGGTGTCGTCGTCTAGCCCTTCCGGCTCGAGGAAAATCTGGTGGCCTTCGCGGTCGCCGAACTTGACGATCTTGTCTTCGATCGAGGGGCAATAGCGCGGCCCGACCCCTTCGATCGACCCGGAATACATCGCTGACCGCTTCAAATTGAGGCGAATCAACTCATGCGTCGCCGCTGTGGTGCGGGTGATGCCGCAATGGATCTGCGGGTTCATGATCCGGTCGGTCATCAGCGAGAACGGCACCGGATCCTCGTCCGCCGCCTGACTTTCCAGCGAAGCCCAGTCGATCGTGCGGCCATCGAGGCGAGGGGGCGTCCCGGTCTTCAAGCGGCCGAGCTTGAAACCGGCACGAGCCATGGTGGCCGACAGGCCGTGGCTTGCCTGCTCGTTCATGCGGCCGGCGACGATCTTCTTCTCGCCGATATGGATCAGCCCGCGCAGGAACGTGCCGGTGGTCAGCACCACGGCGCCGCAGGCAAGGCGGCGACCGCCGGAAACCAGCACGGCCGCGACCCGCCCGTCTTCGATCTCGAGATCCAGAACCTCTCCCTCGATCACATCGAGATTGGCCTGCTCGCTGATCGCGGCCTGCATGGCGAGGCAGTAGAGCTTGCGGTCGGCTTGGGTGCGGGGGCCGCGCACGGCAGGGCCCTTGCGGCGGTTGAGCAAACGGAACTGGATGCCGGCGGCGTCGGCCATGCGGCCCATCAATCCGTCCATGGCGTCGATCTCGCGCACGAGATGCCCTTTTCCCAGACCGCCGATCGCCGGGTTGCACGACATGACGCCGATCGTGTCGAAACGCAGCGTCACCAGCGCGGTGCTGGCGCCGGTGCGCGCGGCAGCACTTGCCGCTTCGCATCCGGCATGGCCGCCGCCCACCACCACCACATCATAGTGATCGGTCATTTCAAGAATCCGGTTTCAGAAATTGACCGACACATGTCCCCGACGGCCTTCGCTGTCAAGGATACAGTGTAACGCAAGACGATAGCCGCGGGCTCGGCCTGCGCACGCCAAGCGTCGGCGCTGCCCCTCACCTGCCTGCCGGCATCCTCTCCCCGTATAGTGACGGGGAGAGGGACGCTCTCATCGATGGTTTCGCCAATGGCCAGCGCTGCAAGAAAAGCGCCGAGGCTGCGGCCAGCCCTTTCTCCCCGTATACGGGGAGAAATGCCCGGCAGGGCAATGAGGGGCAGCGCGAGCCTCTGGCAAATCAAGCGCGCGCTAGAGCCGAACTCGTTTCACGTGAAACATGCATCCGCCACATCCTGCCGCTGTTTCACGTGAATCCATCCACGCCCGCAACGCCTCCGTGTTTCACGTGAATCACTTGCCGATGCAGAACTGCGAGAAGATCACGTCGAGCATGTCCTCGACATCGACCGCGCCGACGATCCGCCCGAGCCGATCCGTGGCCAGCCGCAATTCCTCGGCGCGCAGCTCCTGGCTTTGTCCCACCAGGGCCGCGGCGAGAAATTCCTTCGCCTCTTTCAAAAGCTCGACATGACGGAGCCTCGAAGGCAGGACATCGCCCGCGTCTCCGATCGCCAGCGCGGCACCGCGGCCGATTTCATCCAGCAGACCGGAAAGTCCGGTGCCGTCCTTGGACGAGATGACCCAATCATAGGCACCCTCGCTTGCGTGCTTGAGATCGGCCTTCGTCCCGATCTTCAGCAATGGAACCCCTGTCGGGACCGCGCCCACCGGCTGCGGATCCACAATGTCCTCCAACAGCAGGACGAGGTCCGCGCCGCCGGCCTTGGCGCGCGCCCTTTCGATGCCGATCGTCTCCACCTTGCCGGCCCTCTCGCGCAAGCCGGCCGTGTCGACAATCCGCACTCGCATCCCGTTGAGATCGAGCACCACCTCGAGCAGGTCGCGCGTGGTGCCCGGTTCGTCGGTGACGATCGCCGCCTCGCGTCGGGCCAGCGCGTTGAACAGGCTGGATTTGCCGGCATTCGGCGCGCCGAGGATGACGACCTCAAAGCCATCGCGGATGATTTCCGCTGCCTTGAACCCCTGGATGTGACGTCCGATCTCATCGATCATCATCGCCACGTCCGACCAGACCGCCTCCGAAACGGAGCCCGGGACGTCCTCTTCGTCGGCGAAGTCGATCTCGGCTTCGATCATCGCCCGCGCATGGATCAGCCGGCGGCGCCAGCTCGAATAGAGTTCGCTCTGCGCTCCATCCGCATTGCGCAGGGCAAAACGCCGCTGCGCCTCCGTCTCGGCATTGACGAGGTCGGCCAGCGCCTCGGTCTCGACCAGGTCGAGCTTGCCGTTAAGAAAAGCGCGCCGCGTGAATTCGCCGGGCTCAGCATGCCTGACGCCCTCGATATCGGTAATCGTCTCCAGCATCTTTGCAGCCACGGCACGGCTGCCATGGACATGGAACTCCGCGACGTCCTCGCCCGTGAAGCTGCCCGGTCCGGGAAAGAAAAGGACGAGCCCGTGGTCGATGACCGAGTCGTCGGCCGCCTTGAGCCTCCGCAACGTGGCCAGTCGATCCTTAACGGAGCCAGCGATTGTTTCGACCACGAATCGAGTCTTCGGGCCGGAGATGCGGATCACGGCAATGCCTGCAGGCAGGCGGCCGCTTGAGAGCGCGACGATCGAATCCTTCGAAGTTACCATTTGCCCGACCTGGCGAACCACCCTAGGTATTTACTTCCACGCAATTCCGGACGGAAAGCCGCCGTGCTTCCGGACTTGCTTTGCTCATCAACGACCAGGCCGAGCCGCCCTTCGTGACCTTGCCCGCGCGAAACATGCTTGCCGAAGAGGCCAGCCCCTATCTGCAGCAGCACAGCGACAACCCTGTGCATTGGCGGGCGTGGTCGCCGGCGGCACTTGCCGAAGCCAAAGAATCAGGACGGCCGATCCTGCTCTCCATCGGCTACGCCGCCTGCCACTGGTGCCATGTCATGGCGCATGAAAGCTTCGAGAACGACACTGTGGCCGCCGTCATGAACCGGCTCTTCGTCAATATCAAGGTCGATCGCGAGGAGCGCCCGGACATCGATCAGATCTATATGGCGGCGCTCCATGCGATGGGCGAGCAGGGCGGCTGGCCGCTGACCATGTTTCTCACGCCCGACGGCAAACCTTTCTGGGGCGGCACCTATTTTCCGCGCGAGGCCCGCTACGGGCGGCCAGGCTTTATCCAGGTGCTGGAAGCCGTCGACAAGGCCTGGCGGGAAAAGCAGCAAAGCCTCGCCGAAAGCGCCGATGGGCTGACGGCCCATGTCGAGCAGCGGCTCGCCGGCGCGAAGGGCAAGGCGGTGCTCGACCGCGACACGCTCGCCGATCTCAGCAACCGCATCGGCGGCATGATCGACCGCGATCTTGGGGGCTTAAGCGGCGCGCCGAAATTCCCTAACGCTCCCTTCATGCACAGCCTGTGGCTGTCCTGGCTGCGCGACGGCCAGAGCGCGCACCGCGACGCCGTGCTGCTCAGCCTGGAAAAGATGCTCGCCGGCGGCATCTACGATCACGTCGGCGGCGGCCTCAGCCGCTATTCGACCGACGCCGAATGGCTGGTGCCGCATTTCGAGAAGATGCTCTACGACAACGCCCAGCTCATCCGCATGTGCAACTGGGCCTTTGCCGCTACCGACAACGACTTGTTCCGGATACGAATCGAAGAGACCGTCGCCTGGCTGCTGCGCGAAATGCGTATCGACGGCGGCGCCTTCGCCGCGAGCCTCGATGCCGACAGCGAGGGCGAGGAGGGGCTTTTCTACACCTGGAGCAAGGCGGAGATCGAAGCCGCGCTCGGCGAGGATTCGGCTCTGTTCTTCCGATATTTCGAACTCGCCGCTCCGTATGGCTGGGAAGGCAAGCCGATCATCCGCCAGACCGAGGAACAGCAGCGCCTGGGCATAGCCGACTGCGCGCGGCTTGCGCCCCTGAAAGCGAAACTGCTTGCCAGTCGGGAAAAGCGCGTCAGGCCGGGCCGTGACGGCAAGGCGCTCACCGACTGGAACGGCCTGATGATCGCGGCACTCGCGGAAGCCGGTCGCTCGCTTGCGCGGCCGGACTGGATTGAGGCCGCGGCGAAGGCCTTCGCTCATATCATCGGCGCCAGCCAGGACGGCCGCCTGCCGCATTCGATGCTCGGTGCGAAAAAACTCTTTCCGGCGTTGTCGAGCGACTATGCCGCCATGACCAATGCCGCGATCGCCCTGTTCGAGGCAACCAGCGATCCGGCCTACTCGGAGCAGGCCAGGCAATTCGTCGATCAGCTCGACCGCTGGCATCAGGACAGCGAAAAGACCGGCTACTATCTAACGGCATCCGACAGCGGCGATGTGCCGATCCGCATCCGCGGCGATGTCGATGAGGCAATCCCCTCGGCCACCAGCCAGATTGTCGAAGCGCTGGTGCGGCTCTCCTCCCTCACCGGCGATCCCGATCCTTGGGAAAAAGCCTGGACCACCGCCGAGCACGCCATGGGCCGCGCCGCGCAACAGGCCTATGGCCAGGCGGGCATCGTCAACGCCTGCGCCCTGGCGCTCGAACCGCTGAAGCTTGTCATCATCGACAAGCCAGATTCCTCAATCCTCGTTCCGGTCGCGAATCGAAATCCCGACCCGCGCCGTATCGATATCGTGGTGCCGGTCGGCACGGAAGCGAATCGAACGCTTCTACCCGGCGGCGTGCTCCCGCCCACGGACGAGCCCGGCGCCTGGCTCTGCACCGGACAGGTTTGCCTGCCGGTGGTGACGGATGCGGCCGAGTTGGAAAAGCTGTTGCGGCGATAGTGCCTTCTCCTTCTCCCCTTGTGGGCTAGCGTGCGCACACATTTGCTTCGGGCTCATTTTTGCGAGGCCAGAACGAAGCCGTCTGTGATGGCGTTGAAGCGTCTGAGGCCGTGGGTGAAGG
>NZ_RZSL01000023.1:0-25185 GCF_003997355.1 Mesorhizobium sp. M1E.F.Ca.ET.041.01.1.1
GGCGCGAAGGTTCTGTGCGGCGGCGCGATCGCTGAAGGCAGGGGATTTTTCTACCCGCCAACGGTGCTGAGCGAGGTACCCGCCGACGCTGCCATGGCCCATGAGGAGATATTCGGTCCCGTGGCACCGGTGAGCCGCTTCGAAGATGAGGCGGAGGTCATCGCAAAGGCGAACGACACCGAATACGGCCTTGCCGCCTACATCTACACGCGCGACCTGGCGAAGGGCATGCGCGTGGCATCGAAGATCGAGTCCGGCATGATCGCGCTCAATCGCGGCCTGATGTCGGACCCCGCCGCGCCCTTCGGCGGCGTCAAGCAGAGCGGGCTCGGGCGTGAGGGCGGCCAGAAGCACGGCATAGCCGAGTTCATGGAGGCGAAATACATCGCCGTGACGATGTGAGCAGACAGATGGCGAAAGATCCATTCCGTATTCGCGATCACGTCCCCGAGTTCGACGACATCGTCGCCGAGATCGTCCGCAGAAGCGCGGAGACCAGGGCGAAAGTTCCGATGGCCGCCGACCTCGCTTACGGACCCGACCCGAGGGAAACCGTCGATCTGTTTTTCCCGCAGGGCAAAAGCGATCGCCTGGCGGTGCACATCTTCATCCACGGCGGCTACTGGCGCATGTTTTCCAAGCGCGACTATTCCTACGTCGCGGACACTGTTACCAACGCGGGGGCGATTGCCGTCATCGTAGGCTACGCACTGATGCCGACCGTGAGAATGGCGACGATCGTCGATCAGGTACGCCGCGCGAGGCAATGGATACATGACCACATCGCGAGCTACGGCGGCGATCCCGACCAACTGACGGTAAGTGGCCATTCCGCTGGTGCTCATCTCGCGACGATGCTTTTTGGCGAGGACGGCCGGCCATCAGGCATCAAAGGCGCGCTGCTGCTGGGGGGTATTTACGATCTAAGGCCGTTGCAGGAGTCGTTTCTCGCTGCTGAGATCGCGATCACCGACGACGAGGTCGAGCGGTTCTCCCCGATAAATCATCGCTTCGATCCTTCAGTGCGCGTCGAGCTATCCGTTGGAGCTGATGAAACGCCGCCGTTCCACAATCAGGCGGCCACGCTTGCGGAGCGTTTCGAACGGCAAGGGCTTGCCGTCTCGCGCACGAGCCTTGCAGCGGCAAATCACATGAGCAGCGTCCGCGACCTTGGCTTGGGTGGCACACCGGCCGCTGCATTGTTGGCTCGTCTGTTGACCGTGTGAAAGGCCACAAAGGCCGGCTCGCCCAATTCAGCTCTTCAAGTCCGAACTCACGTGACGCCAAACATATCCGGTGTACTGCGGGCAACACTCACATCTGGAGAGGTCAGACGAATCGGCTGCCAGGCATTGTACCGGCGAGATCAACTCTGCTTGGCGCATCCTTGGGGCCGGCTGCCGTCAGCGGCAGCCGAATTTCTATGATGGTGCCGCCCTCGGGTTCGGAACGGGCCAGAGCATCGCCGCCGTGAGCCCGGGCGATCCCGCGAACGACGGAGAGGCCCAACCCGGTACTTTTCCGCAGGCGGTACCGACTCCTTTCTGGCCGCATAAGGCTTCTGGTTTTACGGCTGGCGATTTCCTAGCGCCTCTCAATCACTGCCCCATAAACCTATCAGCATCTTAAGGAATCGCTCTGCCGCAGGCGACAAGGTGCCGCCGCGACGGCGAACCACGCCGATCGTGCGTGATATCTCGGGATTGCGGATTGGGCGGGTGATCAGAAACGGATGGTCTTCTCCCGGGGTTGCCATTCGTGGCAGAACGGAAATCCCGAGGCCTGCCTCCACCAACCCAAGGGAGGTGGACAGATGGGTTACCTCGTAGAACCAGCGAAGCTTGATGTTCGATTTTGCCAGCGCCGCGTCGAGCAGCGTTCTGTTGCCGCTTGATCGATGAACCGTGATCAGATGATAGGGCTCTAGTTCCGCCCAGCCGACCGATGGTTTGGCAGCCAGAGGGTGATCCTTGCGCGCTGCAAGCACAAATGGGTCTTCCGCGAGCCGATCAAAGGTCAGGTCCGGATCCGACGTGCCCATGATGTTTATGCCGAACTCCACCTCACCGCGCGCCACGGCTTGAAGACCGTCGGTCGCCGGCAAGTCGAGGATGCGAAAGCGGATGTTCGGGTACTCCTCATTGAACTGCCGGATGGCGGTCGGCAGGAAGTAGAATGCCGCAGTGGGGAGGCACGCGATCGTCACCAATCCACCTCGGTTGGTTCCAACGTCACGAACAGCAAACAGAGAGCCGTCAAACTCCTCCAGCATGCGTCGCACGAGCGGCACGAGTTCTGTACCGAGAGCCGTCGCGGATACGTGCCGGGTTGTCCGTTCCAAAATGGGCGCTCCGATCGACTGCTCCAGTTTTTGAATGCGGCGGCTCAACGCGGGCTGTGACAGATGCAGAGCTTCGGCCGCGCGATGAAAGCTCTCCAACTCTACGACGCTCAGGAAGGCTCGAAGGTCAAGGATCTCGCAATTAATGCTCATTTTGCATCAATCCTCCGATTCTTAGCATTTCACAAAATAAATGTGTTTTCCAATAATTGGATCAAAGAGCGCCGATTAATACGGCGATGACATAATTCTGATGCAAGCACAAGCGATGAATGACCTGTTGGCGATCCCTTGCGTTCTGATGAGAGGCGGCACCTCAAAAGGCCCGTTCTTCCTGGCAAACGATCTTCCTGCGGACGCTATCGAGCGGGACAAGATCCTCCTGTCAGTTATGGGCTCGGGTCATCCGTTGCAGATAGACGGCATCGGTGGCGGCAATCCGGTCACGAGCAAGGTGGCCATCGTCGGGCCTGCCAGCATTCCAGGCGCCGACGTGGATTATCTGTTTGCGCAGGTGCGGGTCGACCAGCAGATTGTCGACACCTCCCCGAACTGCGGCAACATGCTGGCTGCGGTCGGCCCGTTTGCCATTGAAGCTGGACTTGTCCCGGTTCGTGGAGAAACGACGCTCGTCCGGATCCATAACGTCAACACCAGCAAGCTGATCGAGGCCGAAGTTCCCACTCCAAACGGCAGCGTCTCCTATCTCGGTGAAGCTGCCATTGACGGCGTGCCCGGCCGTGGAGCGCCGATCGCATTGACCTTCATGGACGCGGCGGGAGCTCGTACCGGGCGGCTTTTTCCCACCGGCAAGCCAGTAGACTTGATCGATGGTGTGGCTGTCACCTGCATCGACTGCGCAATGCCGATGATGTTGATCGAGGCAGACTCGGTCGGCGCAACCGGCTTCGAACCAGCGGCTGAACTCAATGCTGATAGGGAATTGCTGGGACGGCTGGAGAAGCTTCGCATCGCTGCCGGCGAACGGATGGGCCTTGGGGATGTAAGCAATCAGGTAACGCCGAAGCCGGTGCTGATTTCCCGGCCAAAGTCGGGAGGCGACATCAGCGTGCGGTATTTCATGCCGCATCAATGTCACCCGTCGCTCGCAACCACGGGCGCCGTGGGGATCGCCACGGCCTGTATCAGCCAGGATACTGTCGCTTCGCTTCTGATCGGCAGGCGGATCCCTCCAGTCGTGCTTTCCATAGAGCACCCAAGCGGCCACCTGGACGTCAAGCTGTATGAAAGGGACGGCAAAGTCGTCGCCGGAATCCTTCGCACCGCCCGCCGGCTGTTCGAAGGACATGTATTTGCAAAACCTGTCCCGCAACTGGGTTGCGCGGCATAATAACCGTGGCCGCCGGGAGGGCGCCACCAACAGGAGGAGAATATCATGCGCAAGCTCATGCTCGCCCTCGCGGCAACCGTCGTGTTTGCCGGTTCCGCATTCGCGGATCCGGTCCGCATCAGCGTCGGCTCTTACAATCTCAACAATCTTCCCTTTCCGGTCGCCCAGGGGCTTGGCCTTTATGAAAAGGAAGGCCTGGAGGTGACCGTCGAGAACTTCGCATCGGGCGGGTCGAAGACGCTTCAGGCCCTTGTTGCCGGCTCGACGGATATCGCCGTAGGCTTCTACGACCATACGATCCAGATGCAGGCGCAGAAGAAGGCTGTCGTGGCGTTCGTGCAGCTCGCCCGCAATTCCGGGCTCGTGTTGGCTGGCGGCAAGAACAGCACTTTCGACCCGGCAAAACCGGAAACGATCAAAGGCGCAAAAATTGGGATCACCTCGCCAGGCTCGTCTTCCGATTTCTTCGTCCGCTATTACTTGCAGCGCAACGGCTTGTCCGCGAACGACGTCTCGCTGATCGGCGTGGGCTCCGGGTCTGCCGCCGTCGCGGCCCTTGAACAGGGCAAGGTCGACCTCCTCGTCAACTACGACCCGGCGGCAACCTTTATAGCGGCCAAGGGCGTCGGCAAGATCCTGATCGACGGTCGCAGCGACGAGGGAGCCAAGGCGATCTATGGCGGGATTTACCCAACCTCCGTCCTCTATGCCACACAGAGCTATATCGAGAAAAATCCGGAGACCGTCCAGAAGGTCACGAATGCGACGGTCAAGGCGCTCGAGTGGATGAACAGTCACTCCGCGGAAGAGATCGTCGACAAGCTGCCGAAGGAGTTCATCTCCGGCGATCGTGAAACCTACGTCAAGGCGGTAGAGAACGCGAAGGCGATCTTTTCGAAGGACGGGCGCATAAATGAGGAAGATATCAAGACTCCGCTCGCAGTCCTAAAGAGTTTCAATGAAAAAGTCGCTGAGGCTGAGATTGACCTCAAGAAAACCTACACGAACGAGTTCGTCGACAAAGTCCCGAACGTCGCCGCCAACTGACAGGAGGAGGTCATGGCATTGGCCGTAGTGAAAACCGTATCCCCGACGAACAGTCCGCATCATGCGAAGCCGATGGTTTCCATCGACAAGGTCACCATGTCCTTTGGCGCCTATGTGGCCGTGCAGAATGTGAACTTGGCTGTCGCCGATGGCGAGTTTCTTGCGATCGTTGGGCCGACCGGCTGCGGCAAGAGCACGATTCTTAACGCGATTGCCGGGCTGCTGAAGCCCTCGAGCGGAACTGTCGCGATTGAGGGTCAGCCGGTACGCGGGATCCAAAACGATATCGGCTATCTGTTCCAGCAGGATGCACTGCTTCCTTGGAAGACTGCGCTCGAGAATGTCGAACTTGGCCCCATGTTCAAGGGCACAGGCGCTGCCGAACGGCGCGAGCAGTCGATGAAGTGGCTGGCGAAGGTTGGCCTGAAGGGCTTCGAGCATCGGTACCCGCATCAGCTTTCCGGCGGACAGCGCAAGCGCGTGCAGATGGCGCAGGCACTGATTACCGGCCCCAAGGTCATCCTGATGGACGAGCCTTTTTCGGCACTCGACATCCATACCCGCCACCTGATGCAGAATGAGCTGTTGCGGCTTTGGCAGGAGCAACGGCGCGCCGTGGTGATGATCACGCACGACCTTGAGGAGGCGATCGCTCTCGGGGATCGGGTCGTGGTGCTTGCCGCCGGACCGCGCTCGCACGTGATCGACAGCTTCCCCGTCGATCTCCGACGCCCCCGCGATGTCGCTGAAATCAAGCTCGATCCACGCTTCATGGATCTTTATCGCAACATCTGGTCATCGCTGCGCAGCGAAGTGGAGAAAAGCTATGAACGCCACGACTGAACGCCTCATCCAAGTCGTACTGCTGGTGGCAATTGTCGGCGGCTGGCAGCTCGGTGTCGCGGCGGGCATCATCGACGTCTTCTTTTTCCCGGCTCCGGTCGACATCCTCAAGCAGGTGGCGTCCTGGGTGGTGGACGCCAGCTTCTATAACCATGTGGCCATCACCCTGACGGAAACCGTGCTCGGCTATCTGGTCGGGACAGCACTCGGCGTGGCAGCAGGCGTCTGGCTCGGCCTCAGTCGTTCGCCAGCGCGCATTCTGGATCCTTTCATCAAAGGCTTGAACGCGATCCCTCGCGTCGTGCTTGCACCAATCTTCGTACTCTGGCTCGGCCTCGGTCTCTGGTCCAAGGTGGCGCTCGCCGTGACGCTGGTGTTCTTCGTCACTTTCTTCAACGCCATGCAGGGCGTTCGTGAAGTGAACCCGGTTGTGCTGTCTAACACGCGCATTCTCGGAGCCAAGCGGTCGGACCTGCTTCGTCACGTCTACTTCCCGGCGGCTGCAAGCTGGATTCTGTCCTCATTGCGCACTTCGGTCGGCTTTGCCGTCGTGGGGGCGATTATCGGCGAGTATCTCGGTTCCTCCGCCGGGCTTGGCTATCTGATCGCTCAGGCGGAAGGCAATTTCGATGCGGTCGGCGTCTTCGCAGGCATCCTGATCCTCGCGATCTTCGTCCTGATTATCGACAGCATCCTGGACGTCGCCGAGAAGCACTTCATCAAGTGGCGACCGAGCGCTTCCGAACGGCCTGCGTGAGGATCATTAGCGGCAACCGAGAAGCTTGTTCACAAGCGCTCTCCCTCCCAGCCAAAGGAGGGAGAGCGCAGGCATTCTGCGCACTCTCTGGGTCCGAAACTGGGAACGATGGTGGAACGCAAGAAAGGCCGCCTGCTCCACGCCGGACAATTGGGATGCACTTGACCGGCGCGGGTCTGCGACGCGAAGGTGCCTGGAACCCGCGAAACGTCCTGGTCCGCTCACTTCAGCCGACACCGAACAGCTCGCTGAGCCACGCCATCTGTTCGCGCTCCTGGTAGCCTTGCCCGCCTTCGTGGTTGTTGAATTCGTACTCTACGATGGTCTTTTCGCCTGCGTAGGCATTGAACGCGCCATAAACGGTAGAGGGCGGGCAAACTTCGTCCATCAGGGCCACCGAAAACAGCGCCTTCGCTTTGGACTGCCGGGCGAAGTTGACGCAGTCGAAATAGGAGAGCGTTTCAAAGACTTTCGCCTTCTTCTCGCGATGTTGCGCCAAGAAACGAACGATTTCCAAATAGGGATCGCGCACGGCAGTCCCCAAAGCGCGGGGAAAGTCACAAAGAAACGGCACGTCGGCCATTACAGCCTTGACGCGGGGATCGATTCCGCCGACGGCAAGCGAGATGCCGCCGCCCTGACTGTCACCGCAAACCGCGATGCGCTCGGGATCGATGAAGTCCAGCCCTAGGAGAGCATCTATCGCCCTCACGGCATCGGTGAACACGCGCCGGTAATAGTAGTCATTCTTATCCAGCACGCCGCGCGTCATAAAGCCGGGAAAGGAAGAGGTCGAGCCGACCGGATCGGCGGTCTCGCCGACGCTCAAGTCGCTTCCCTGCCCGCGTGTATCCATTCGAAAATATGCAAACCCTGACGCCGCCCAGTGCAGCTGCTCATGCGCCAGGCCGCGACCGCTGCCATAGCCGATATACTGCACGACCAGGGGCAGACGCCCCTGGCGGTGCGTGGGCAGGATCAGCCATCCTTTTATCGGGTGTCCCCCAAATCCCGGAAAGGTGACGTCGAAGGACTGAACCGCCTTGAGCGTTGTCTGCGCCGGAACGATGCTGACCGCGCCGCCGGCGTAGCGGGCCTCAGCGATAGTCGAGGCCCAGAACTGGGCAAAGTCGCCCGGCGTGGCGACTTTGCTGACATAGGCGCCTAGTTGAGGCTGGATCAGATCTTGGAACGGCATTGTTCCTCCCAAATTAAACTAGAGACAAGATCGGCGATTGATATGGATGGCTCCGCATTCGGATCCGAGCGCGAGCGTGGATCTGCGGGTTACCGGTCCAACAGATTCCGGCATCCCCCCATTCTTCCGCGCATGGCCGTCAGGTGGCGGCAGACCTTCACCCAGAGGTGCCGCCGGAAAAAAAATGGGGCGGCGACCGCCCCATCCATGTCCCGTTTAGCTGCCCGTCTTGATCTGGGTCCAGAGGCGGGTGAGTACGCGCTGCTCCTTCGACCCGTATGAAGAAATAGTGAAAAGCTTCTTGAGCGTTTCCTGCGTCGGATAAACTGAAGGGTTCTTCAACACTGATTGGTCGATGAACTTCTGCGAGGCGAGATTGCCGTTGGCTGTTTGGACATAGTTGGTTGACTTGGCAATGACTTCCGGCCGCATCAGGTAGTTGATGAAGGCATGCGCCTCATCGACATGCTTAGCGTCAGCAGGGATCGCAAGGTTGTCGAACCACATATAGGTGCCTTCCTTAGGGATCAGGTATTCGACCTTGACCCCGTTGTTGGCTTCCTTGGCGCGGTTCTTGGCCTGCAGCACGTCACCTGACCAGCCGATGCTGATGCATTTATCGCCGTTCGCCAGATCGTTGATATAGGCAGAGGAGTTGAAGGTGCGGACGTAGGGGCGGATTTTCGTGTAGATGTCACCGCCGGCTTCGAGGTCTTCTTTCTTCTTGCTGTCACCATCCTTGCCGAGATAGTTCATGGCAACGGCCAAAGTCTCCTCGGGCGCATCGACGATATTGATGCCGCAGTCCTTCAGCTTGGCCGCATTCTCCGGCTTGAAGAGCACGTCCCAGCTGTCGATCGCCACGTCGCCGAGAGCTGCCTTCACCTTGTCGACATTATAGCCGATGCCGGTCGTGCCCCACATGTAGTTGACGGCATATTCATTGCCCGTGTCATACTTGGCCAGGCGCGCCATCACCTCGGGCCACATGTTCTTTAAGTTCGGCAGCTTGGACTTGTCGAGTTTCTGGAACACGCCGGCCTGAATTTGCCTGGCCAGAAAAGGTCCGGTTGTAACCACCACGTCATAGCCGGAGCCGCCGGCAAGCAGCTTGGTCTCAAGAATTTCGTTCGAATCGAAGGTGTCGTAGACGACCTTGATGCCGGTCTCCTTGGTGAAATCATCAAGGATGGAACTGTCGATATAATCAGACCAGTTATAGACGTTGACGACCTTGTCCTGCGCCAACGAGACGCCTGCGGAAAACAGGACGGCCGTCATCGTGACCGCCAGTCCGAGTAGCTCCTTCTTCATTCAGGTCCTCCTGTTTGTGGCGCCCGCCATTCTCGTGGCAGGCCGTTGCACCATTCTCGAAGGCAAGGAGAGAGGCGTTGACCTCCCCTTTTGAGGCCGGCCTGGCATCCGTTCTCTAGCGAATGCATGGGGGGCTCATTTGTGCCTTCTCAAGCTGTCATCGAAAGCGCTGACGAAGATGTCGACTTCGTCGCGCGACCAAATCAACGGGGGACGTAGCTTGAGCGTGTTAGGCGTGCTTTTCCCGATGAGGATGTTGCGGGCAAGCATGTTTTCAACAAGCCGCCCGGTCTGTGTGATGGCTGGTTCCTTCGTTTGGCGATCCGTCACCAATTCCACGCCAGTCATCATTCCAAGCCCGCGCACGTCGCCGATTACCGGGTGCTGTTCGGCCAAACGCTCGAGCTCCTGGCGCAGATACTCCCCGATGGCGGCGCTCTGCTTGATCAGGTCCTCTCGCTCAAGGACGTCCAGCACAGCCATGCCGGCCGCGCATGCGACGGTGTTGCCGCCGAATGTGCTGAACAACAGCGGATTGGTGCCATTGAGGAACCGCTTCATCAGTTCCGAGCTGAGAATGACGACGCCAAGAGGGTGGCCATTTCCAACCGGTTTGCCCATCGTTATGAAGTCGACATTGTCGTCCTTGAGCCCGTTTGCCCGGAACCCCCAAAAAGTTCCCATGCGGCCACAACCAGCCTGCACCTCGTCCGCAATGACGAACCCGCCCGCCGATCGGACCTTTTCCGCGACAAGATTGAAGTAGTTTTCAGGCGCCCGCAGCACCCCGCTCGAACAAAGGGCAGTGTCGACCATGAATGCCGCCGGCCTGTGGCCTCTTTCGCGCAGGGCGGCTATCGCCCGGTCCGCATCGGCAGCGTACTTTGCCGCAGCTTGGGGGGCGTTGGCGAAAGGACCCTTGTACATATCCGGGGCCATCAAGATTTCAATCCGTCTGGGATGCTCTTCGGCCGGAAGGTGACGCCAGTTTTCATTGGAGAGCGCGGTCGTGAGCTCGGTGCAGCCATGGTAGGCCTGGTCGATGATCAAACCGCCGTCGCGTCTGCTGAGTGACATGGCGATTTGCATCGCCAGGTCGTTGGCTTCGCTGCCCGAGTTGACGAAGATGCAGGTGTCGAGGTGATCAGGCAGGTCGGCGGTCAGGCGCGCCGCGTATTCGACGGCCACGTCGCACATGTACCGGGTATTGGTGTTCAGCGCGCTGGCCTGGCGGTAGATCGCCTTCGCCACGTGCGGATGGCAATGGCCGATCTGAGGGACGTTGTTGTAGACGTCCAGATATGCGGTGCCATCGGCGCCATACATCCAGGCTCCGCGGGCGCGGGTGATGTGCAATGGCTTGTTGTAGAAATGCCATATCGGTCCGAGGTGAGCTTGGCGCTCGTGCCTGAGCACGTCATAGTCAGTTGCGAGATCCCCGGCATCAATGCTCATGGCGCCATACACTGGGAACCGGCACGCCTGACGAAGCCGGTGGACCGCCTGCGCGCGACCTTGGCGGCTGAGCAACTCCATCATCCGAGGGTAGTGGCTGGCGTTGTCGATATGCGGGATGCCGGATTCATCGGTGGCTTCTCTCGCTTCCACGATGACGGTGGCCATGGCGAGGCGCAGGAGCAGCGCATCGAAAAGGAGATCGATCTCATTTTCTTCAAGCGGGTATGTCGAATCGAAACCTGATGCGACGTCGCAAAGGTAGGCGATCGGATCGTCATCGAAGTCCGCGAATGTCTCGGAAGCGGTCACAATGTCCGCGACAATGGAATTGTGGCCCATATCGCCAAAATCGATGATGCCCACCGGCGATGTGCTGTCGTTGGGATCGACCAGGATATTACCGCCATGCGAATCCTGATGCACGACCTGGCGACGCGTCTTCGACAATTGGGGAAGGGTAAAGCGCTCGGCACGCTCGAAGATTTCCTCGCACAATTGCCGAAGCCTGGCGTCCGAGATCTTTGCGATCTGCGGGCGCAAGGCCAGGGCACGTGAAATGTCCCAGAGGTGCACATTGCTGCCCGCGTATGGATGAAAAAAATCGCGCAGCGCATGGGCAAGCCGTCCAACCATCACACCGATGTTGAACCGAGTGGCGGCGGAAAAGGCTTCCTCAACCTGCTCCATGACCTTCCCCGGAAGGAAAGTAAGCACACGCATCATGTGCCGGCAGCCGCGCTCGTCCTCGATCCATTCATATGGGGCGCCAGCGAGGGAGGGCACAACGCGAGGCACCGGCAGGGTCGGATCGCGCTCGCAGATATGGTTCAGGGCTTTGACCTGCATATCCACGACACCTTCAGGTTCGCCTATATTCGATATCTTGACGACGACGTCGCGGCCATCAGTGCCTTCGATCCGCCACGACAGATCGCGCTCGGAAGCCAGTCGCCTGTACGTCCCGTCGATCCCATACCGGGTTGCCACGAGGCGCCTTGTCGCTTCCGGCGAAAAATTAGGAAGGTTGCGAAGCAGAAGAGCGTCCGTGCTCATTCCATACCTTAAGGCCAAATATCGATACCCGACGCGGCGACCACGTCGCAGTTGCACGTTTGGCAGGGAAGTCCGCAGGTGGCATTTTTGCGCTGCGCATCGCCAGCCGTACGAGAGGCTAGACCTCTATCGACGTGGCAAGAATATCATTCAGAGAACGGATACATTGGTTTTTACAAATGCATCCGGTGCGCCCTGATGATCGCGTCGCGCACATAGGCGACATTGGCGGCCTGCTCGCCTGTTCGCGTGGCGACCTCGATATCGGCGGAATAAGCCTCGTCGGCTATGGGAAGTCGGCGAAGACGCCCCTGCTGTTCGAACACGCGGGCAAAATGTATCGGCAGGACCCCGAGGTAGGCGCCCGACAAGACCATCAGAAGCTGCGCCTCAATATCAAAGGCTACCCGGTTCGCGGCGGTGTCGAAGCGGTGACGCCTAATCCCGTACCAATATCCTCTCTCTACCCATGGATGGCCGTAGCATTCCTCACTTGTAATCATCTCGTCATTTCGGCAAAACAAAGGATGAGCCGAACCGCAAAATACCGCGTGCTCCTCTTGGTAGATGATCTGGTATTGCACGCTTGCGACTTTGATGTCGGAGCCGCCTATCCCAATATCTATTTCGTTTTCCGCCACCGCCTTCGTTATATCGTTGGGGCACATGATGTTGAGATCAAGCTCGATTTCCGGCGCAGCTTTGGAAAGCTCGGCAATAGCGTCGGCAAGCCGGAAACTTGGGTCGGTCGTTAAGCAGTCGACAATGCCGACGCCGACCTTTCCCGCCAAAGCGCTTCGAACACGCGAAAGCCGGGCCGAACCGGAGTCCAGCATCCCGGTGATTTCCGTACAGATTTCGTAAACCCGACGCCCTTCATCCGTCAGCGAAAACCCGCGACGGCCCCGTTCACACAACTTCACGCCAAGCCGCTGTTCAAGCGCGGTCAGATGATTGGAGACTGTGGGTTGGCTCAGCGACAGTTCCATCTGCGCTGCGGACATGCCGCCATTGCGGACCACGCTTTCAAAGACACGAAACAGATGGAGATCGGAACCCGATATCTTCATGAAAGCAGATTGCACCAAATGTACTGGTTGGCAATTCCAGCAGACGTAGGCGGATGATGCAGCGTGCAAATGGTCATTTCCGCCGGAGCGTAATCGAGGCGGACGACTTTGTGATTGACCTGCTGGGAACAAACGTACGCCCGCGCCTGCGAAGGAGCGATGATCGCCCTTCCCTTGCCTCATCTCCCGCTCCGGTCCGACCGGGTATTGACGTCGCAACCAAATCCGGATTTGATGATACGTGGATACAAAAATACTTTTGGGTGCCAAGTGCCAGCAGCCTTCTCCGTCGAGCCACGCATGTCCGCCACTGCAGAGGAGGAAGCGTACCGGCATCTCCAGCGGGCGCTTCGCCTAGGTCGTTACAAACCGGGTGACCGGCTCATTCCCGAAGACATCGCGGCCGAGATCGGCATGAGCCGCATGCCTGTGCGGGAAGCCTTTCGGCGCCTGGCTTCCGACGGACTGGTCGTTCTCCGCCCCAATCGGGGGTGTGTCGTGGCCGGCCTCACAGTCGATGAGCTTTACGAGATCTTCGAAATACGTTCGGTTCTGGAAGGACTCGCCGTCAGGCTGGCGATGCCACGGATCGATGAGGAGGCGCTCGAAGAATTCGAGAACCTACTCGATCGCATGGAACGCGCCGGGCAGAGCGGTAGCAGCGACTGGGTGGTCCGCCACCAGGAATTCCACGGCCGTATCTGTGCGTTGAGCCAGAGGCCCAAGCTCATCCACCAGATATCGGCGCTGCATGTGGTCATAGAGCCTTACATGCGCATCTGGTTCGACGATTGTGACAAGCCGCATTCTGCGCGCGAGGAGCATGCCGCCGTGATCGCCGCCTTGCGCTCGGGCGACGCTCTGCATGCGGAACAGGTCATGCAGGATCATATTCTCGGCACGGCACCAATGTTGGCCGAATTCGTGACTCCGAGCCGGGGATCAACGCCGGCAGGAGAAAGGGCCTAAGTCCGGCAAAAAGACCAGAACCGGCCACCGGAACAGCCAGATCAGCACAAGAAAGGGGAACCTATATGAAAATTCATCGCCTGGCCGCCGTCGCGGCCGCATTCGGCATGCTCAGCTTTGTCCAGTCCACATTCGCTGAGGATGCTCCAAAGGCCATAACCATCGCGACCGAAGGTGCCTACGCGCCCTGGAATTTCACCAACGCAGACGGCAAGCTCGACGGGCTGGAGATCGAGCTCGCAAATGATCTTTGCGCAAGGATGAAGGTCAAATGCACCATCATCGCCCAGGACTGGGACGGTCTTATTCCATCGCTGAAGGTCGGCAAGTTCGATGTGATCATGGCCGGCATGTTCATCACACCGAAGCGGCTCGAAACCATAGACTTCACCCAGCCTTATGCGATCGATCCGGGCGGATTTGCAGTCGCCAAGGATAGCGAGCTCGGCAAACTCGGTGTTTCGACTGAAAAATTCAAACTGGATGACGAGGCTGCGTCCAAGGCTGCGATCGAGAAGCTGAAGCCGCTGCTGAAGGGCAAGGTGGTCGGTGTACAGGCGGCCACGATGATGCTCGAATTCCTGAAGAAATACTTCGGCGACACGGTGGAAATCCGCGAATACAAGACGACCGAGCAGCATGATCTCGATCTGGCTGCGGGTCGCATCGATGCAATATTCGCCCAGAAGACAGCACTTGCCGCGACGCTCGCAAAACCTGAATTCTCCGGCTTCACGCTCGCTGGTCCGGGCTTCGTCGGCGGCCTATTCGGCGCCGGAACCGGTGCGGGACTGCGCAAGGAAGACACCAAGCTCAAGGAGATGCTGAACGACGCGATCAGCGCCGCGATCGCCGATGGGACCATCAAACGCATCTCGGAAAAATGGGTGAAGACGGATGTGACGCCGGTCAAGTAAGCGCTGGCGGACCTGCCTGGCGGAGCGGCGCGAGCCGTTTGCGTCGGGCAGCGCGCTGAAAGGCTACGACTTACATGACCAATCCTATGCATATTTTGGGTTTGCAAGAGGGCGGCTGGGGAGCCGCTCTGCTTGTCGCATCCTCTGTTACGCTTGCACTGTCCGTTCTCGGCTTTATCCTCGGCGCCGCCTTCGGCGCCGCGGCGGCGGCCGGTCGGCTCTCGTCCCGCGGCGTCCCCGCTTGGCTCGCCCATGTCTACGGCACAGTATTTCGCGGTGTGCCCGACTTGCTGACGATATACCTCCTCTACTACGGCGGCAGCATCGCCCTGACGCAGATTGGCAAGTTCTTTGGCAGCGCCGGCTTCGTCGGGCTGCCGACTTTTGCAACCGGTGTCCTGGCGATCGGCATCATATCGGGCGCCTATCAGGGAGAAGTCTATCGCGGCGCCTACCAGGCCGTGGATCGCGGCCAGTTCGACGCCTGCAAGGCGCTCGGCCTGTCCCGATCTCAATCGCTGCGCCTCATCATTGTGCCGCAACTGATGCGCCACGCCCTGCCGGGACTCGGCAATGTCTGGCAGCTGGTACTCAAGGACTCGGCACTGATCTCCGTCATCGGCCTCGTCGAACTGATGCGCCAAGCGCAGATCGGAGCAGGTTCGACGCGAGAACCTTTCATCTTCTATATTGCGGCCGCCACGCTCTACTTCGTCATCGCCGCCGTGACCGCTTCCGTCTTCCGTTATGGCGAGGCGCGGGCCTGGAGAGGCATGGTCCACGCGTGATCGACTTCGCCTTCTTTCTCGAGATCATTCCCGTCCTGCTTGCTGGCCTGCCGTTGACCCTGCAGCTCACCGCAGCCTCGATGGGCATCGGTTTCCTAATGGCGTTGCTGCTCGCGCTCGCCCAACAGGGAAATCGCCGGATCGTGGTATGGCCCATCCGTGCCTTCGTTGCAGTCTTTCGCGGAACACCCCTGCTGGTGCAGATCTTCCTCATCTATTATGGTCTCGGCCAGTTTCGGCCGTCGCTCCAGGCGATCGGAATCTGGTGGCTGTTCCGCGAGCCTTACTGGTGCGCCATCATCGCGCTCAGTCTCAATGAAGCTGCCTATGGAAGCGAGATCCTGCGCGGCGCAATAAAGGCTGTGCCGCGCGGACTGACCGAGGCCGCTACAGCCTCCGGCATGTCGAAGCTGCTCACGCTGCGCCTGATTGTGCTGCCTCTGGCCCTGCGCCAGGCGATCCCGAATTACAGCAACGAGATCATCCTCATGGTCAAGGGCACGTCGCTTGCATCGATCATCACGCTGATGGAGGTCACCGGGATCGCGCAGGGGCTTATTTCGCAGACCTATCGCGCCGTCGAGGTCTTCGTGGCCGCCGGCGCGATCTATCTCACCCTCAATTTCACAATCATCTCGGCACTGAACGCGCTGGAAATCCGGCTCACCCCCTATCGGGCGCGGGCCTGAGACATGTCTCGCCGCAATGACGAGGAGAACTAACGAAATGCGCGATTTCGAGAAGCCGACGCGGTCCGTTGCCGTGTCGCGACATGCGATGGCGGCGACCTCGCATCCTTCCGCCACCCTCACTGCACTGCAGATCATGCAAGCGGGTGGTAACGCCATGGATGCCGCCATTGCCGCCTGCGCAGTCCAATGCGTCGTGGAACCGGGCTCGACCGGCATCGGCGGCGACTGTTTCGCGCTCTATGCGCCCAACGGCTCCGACAAGGTCATCGCCTATAACGGGTCCGGCCGCACGCCGGCGGCCCTCACTGCCGACTGGTTCAATGAGCGGGGACTGACGGAGGTGCCACGCCAGTCGCCAGCGGCGGTAACGGTCCCTGGGGCGATCGACGCGTGGATACGCCTGCACGCCGATCACGGCGAGCTCCCCTTTGCCGACGTGCTTGCGCCCGCCATCCGGTTTGCCGGGGAGGGTTATGCCATCACTCCCCGCGTTCATCGCGACTGGTCCCTTGAACAAAAACTGCTCGCGGCCGACGCCACGGCCGCGCGAATTTTTCTTCCCGGCGGACGGGCGCCGAGGATCGGAGAGGTTCACCGGCAGCAAGAGCTGGCACATACGTTAAAACGCATTGCTGCAGAGGGGCGCGGCGCATTCTACGAGGGGTCGGTCGCCGAGGACATAGTGTCCTATCTGAACGCGCTCGGCGGGCTCCACACGCTGGAAGACTTCGCGAATGCGCGGGGCGAGTATGTGACCCCGGTGACCACCAATTTTCGCGGTTACACGGTCCATGAATGTCCCCCGAACGGCCAGGGCATCATCGCTCTCCTGATCCTCAACATCCTGAACCGTTTCCACGCCAACCGGGACCCGCAGTCGCCCGACCGGCTGCATGTCGAGATCGAGGCGACGCGCCTTGCCTATGCCGCCCGCGACGCCTGGATCGCCGATCCAGATAAGGCGGACGTCCCGGTCGACCACCTGCTGTCCGACGAATTGGCGGACAGGCTTGCCGGAATGATCGACCTGAGCAACGCGCTGACAGACCTGCCGCCCTTCGAAATGCCACTTCATCGCGATACCGTCTATATTTCGGTCGTCGATCGAAATCGGAATTCGGTAAGCTTCATCAACTCCATCTTTGACAGTTTCGGCGCCGGCCTCGTCTCGCCTCGCTCGGGAGTGATCCTGCACAATCGCGGCCAGAGCTTCTCGCTCAAGCCCGGTCATCCCAATCGGATCGGGCCATCGAAGCGGCCGCTTCACACGATCATCCCCGGCATGGTGACGCGCAACGGCAGGGTGGAAATGCCGTTCGGCGTCATGGGCGGCTACTATCAGGCGCTCGGCCATGCCCATCTGATATCCAAGGTCCTCGATTACGGAATGGACCTGCAGGAGGCGATCAATCTGCCGCGCCTGATGCCGACATCGGACGGAACAAGAGTGGAGGCAGAGCATACGATTGACGGTGCGGCTAAAGCCGAGCTCGAACGCAGAGGCTTCACTTTTTCTCCCGCGGATGAGCCGATCGGCGGCGCTCAGGCGATCCGGATCGATTGGGAGAACGGCACTTTGACCGGCGCGTCGGAACCAAGGAAAGACGGCATTGCTCTGGGGATTTAGTGCCCCTGGCTGTTCGCGGTTCATGTATCGAGGTGCAAAAGCAACCCGCAAATTGCTCCGAGCGCCGACTTTGCAAGCAACGCGGCGGAGCAGAATCTGAGCACTCTGCGTCTGCCTGGCTAGCAAACCGGATCATCGGCTAACATCTGTTTCGGCTGTTTTTGGAAGCCGACTTGCCTTCATGTGGCGCGGCGGGCGTGAGGGCGTACGGCGCGCAATCGCATAGGGCGCTCCCCCGCTCCGTCTCGGCGCGCAGCGCCGAGACGGAGCGGGGGCTGCGCTGCCCTATGCGGTTGGCCTGCGACCAGTCGCAGGCGGCATTCCCAGCGTCTCGCGTATCGCCGCCGCCAGCCGCTCCACGCCCTCCCGCGTCTGTGCCGCGTCGCACGCCGCATAGCCCAGCACCAGCCCTTGGGTCGCCGCCGTGTTCTGGAAATATTTCGACAGCGGCGAGACGTTGATGGCCCTCCTCGCAGCAGCCTGGCTGACCTTGATGTCGTCGATGCCTTCCCTCAGATAGCCCACCACCTGGATGCCGGCTTCGGCCGGCGAAAGCGTGATCTCGTCGCAGAGCCTCTCCGACACAATCTCGCGAAAAAGCTGGCGGCGTTGGGCGTAGATGCGGCGCATGCGCTTCAGGTGCCGGCTCATATGGCCTTCGGTGATGAAATCGGCGAGCGCGGCCTGCAGCAGGAGCGGCGCGAACTGGCCCGTGGTGGAGAGCGCGTTGGCGATGCGGCCGGCCATGTCGGGCGGCAGCACCATGAAGCCGATGCGCAGCGCGGGGAACAGCAGCTTGGCGAAGGTGCCGACATAGATGACGCGGCCGGAGCGGTCCATGCTCTGGATCGCCGGCACGGGCCTCCCTTGAAAGCGGTATTCGCCGTCGAAATCGTCCTCGATCACCCAGGCGTTCGCGGTCTCGGCGATGTCGAGCAGGCGCAGCCGCTCCTCCATGCGCATGGTGATGCCGAGCGGATGCTGGCAGGCCGGCGTCACATAGATGAGGCGGGGCGAAAAATCCGGCGCGTCGAGGCGCCAGCCGCGCTCCTGGTCGACCGGGATGGGCAGGATTTTTGCACCGGCCACGGTGAAGGCGGCCTTGGCGCCGTAATAGCCGGGCTCCTCCATCCACACCGTGTCGCCGGGGTCGAGCAGCAGGCGGGCGAGAAGATCGAAGGCGGCCTGCGCGCCGGTGGTGATGACGATCTGCGCCGCCCGGCAGCGCACGCCGCGCGCGGAATAGAGATAGCCGGCGATCGCCTCCTTCAGCGCCGGGTGGCCGGTCACCTCATAGGTGCCGAACAGGGTTTCGCCATGGCTGGCGCGGCGCGCGACCAGCCGGCCCCAGACGCCGAAGGGAAAGCTCGCGTGATCCGGCATGCCGGGATGGAAGGCAAAGCGCCCCGGCGTGCCGTGGTGGCAGGGCTGGCTGAGCAGTTCCTCGCCGCGCCGCGAGGGCGAACGCAGCGGCACCGGCGGCGCTTCGAGCGGGCTCTCGCGCGGGCCGTCGGGCAGGTCGACGATCACCGGGCGGGCGCCCTGGCGGTTCGCGAGATAGCCTTCGGTGACGAGCTGGTCGTAGGCCGAGACGATGGTGTTGCGGCCAAGGCCGAGCTCGGCGGCCAGAGCGCGCGTCGAAGGCAGTTCCGAACCCGGCGCCAGCGTGCGGTTGCGGATGATGGCGACGAGGCCGTGATAGAGCTGGCGGGAGAGGTGCTCGGGGCTCGAGCGGTTCACCGCCAGCATGTCGAGCGGGAAGGCTTGGGGTTTGGGGTGCGGGCGCATGGGTATTAGTCTCTGCGGCCTGCTGGCAGCGGAAGCTTCCGAAAAGCTCGCTTTGCAGCGTCGAGTTCCCGCCAACCCCCCTCTGGCCTGCCGGCCATCTCCCCCGCAAAGGGGGAGATCAGATGTCGCTCCGGCTTTCGCCAATCTCCAGCGCCGTAAGCATGGAACCGCCAGCGCAGCTGCCAATCTCCCCCCTTGCGGGGGAGATGTCCGGCAGGACAGAGGGGGGTGCCTCGCGCCGACGATCGACACTCGGGTCTGGCAGCGAACCTCAGCTCTTCCATATGCCACACCCTTCCATGGTTCTCCCTCCCCATCCTGCCACAGCCGCCGGCCGACTTGAACTGGTTCCTTCATTTTCCGGAAAACTGGCCCTCGCGATGGAGACAGAGCGGCGTAGACTCCAATCGTTGACGTTGGGGTAAGACGTCGAGGCGTTTAGGCAAGGCTCTGGGAGGGCGTCTGGCCAAACGAAAACGGCAGGCTTTGCCTCCTGCCGAAAGCACACGCAGCCATTTCCCTCCCGAAACGAACACCCCACAGCCTTCCGGCCGCGGGCGGAAAGCGAGCAATGACGACAGTTCGACTTGGCATCAATCCGATCACCTGGACCAATGACGACGTGCCGGAGCTCGGCGGCGACACGCCGCTCGAGACGTGCCTCAGCGAAACCGCGGAAGCGGGCTTTGCGGGAACGGAGCTCGGCGGCAAGTTCCCGCGCGAGGCCCGCACGCTCGGCCCCGTCCTCGACCGTTACGGGCTGGCGCTGGTCTCCGGCTGGTATGACGGGCGCATCTGCGAACGCGAGGTGGACGAAGAATTCGAGGCGATCCGCCCGCATCTGACGCTGCTCAAGGAGCTCGGGGCGAAACATGTCGTTTATGCCGACACCTCGCGCGGCCGCCACGGCGCCATCCACGCCCCGATCTCGCAGCGGCCGAAGCTCGCCGCCGACGAGTGGAAGCCCTACGGCGAAAAGATCACGCGGCTGGCCGAACGTTTTGCCGATTTCGGCGTCGGCATGGCCTTTCACCATCATATGGGCACGATCGTCGAAACCGATGCCGAGATCGACATGCTGATGAAGATGACCGGCGAGGCGGTAGGGCTGCTCTACGACACCGGCCACTGCGCCTTCTCCGGCGGCGACCCGGAGCAGCTCTTGCGCCGGCATGTCGGCCGCGTCGTCCATGTCCATTGCAAAGACGTGCGCCCGGCGGTGCTGAAGAAGGCACGTGACACCGACATGAGCTTCATGGGCGCGGTGATGGAAGGCATCTTCACGGTGCCCGGCGACGGCGCAATCGACTATGCGAGCCTGCTGAAAATCCTGGCCGACATGGGCTATGCCGGCTGGCTGGTGGTGGAGGCCGAGCAGGACCCGGCCAAGGCGCATCCGCTGACCTATGCTACAATGGGCTACCGCAACCTGCGCGACCTCGCCCGCAAGGCCGGCTTCACGGTCGACGAGCGGAAGGGCTTGGGAGCAAGCGCGGAGCGGCGGGGAGGGCGATGAGCTCGGTCCTGTTCAAAAGCGTGGTCAAGAATTTCGGCGCGCTCAACGTGCTGCGATCGCTCGACCTCGCCGTGCCGGACCACAAATTCCTCGCCCTGCTCGGCCCGTCGGGCTGCGGCAAGACGACGGCGCTGCGCCTGCTGGCCGGGCTCGACATGCCGACCGCCGGCAAGGTCTTCATCGGCGAGCGCGACGTCACCCGGCTGCAGCCGCGCGACCGCGACATCGCCATGGTCTTCCAGAGCTACGCGCTCTATCCGCAGATGACGGTCGCCGAGAACATCGGCTATCCGCTGTGGATCCGCGGCACGCCGGAGGCCGGGCGAAAGGCCAAGATCGGCGAGGTCGCCGCCATCCTCGAAATCGGCCATCTGCTCGACCGCCGGCCGCGCCAACTCTCCGGCGGGCAGCGCCAGCGCGTGGCGTTGGCCCGCGCCATCGTGCGCGACCCGGCGGCCTTCCTGATGGACGAGCCGCTGTCCAATCTCGACGCGCGGCTGCGGCTCACCATGCGCGGCGAGATCAAGCGGCTCTGCCAGCGCCTCAGCGCCACCACCATCTACGTCACCCACGACCAGGTCGAGGCCCTGACGATGGCCGACCTCGTCGCAGTCATGCATGGCGGCGAGCTGCAGCAGATGGCGCCGCCCATCGACATCTACGACCGCCCGGCAAACCGTTTCGTCGCCACCTTCGTCGGCAACCCGCCGATGAACATCCTGCCGGCTGCGCTTGGCGAGCAAGGCGTGATCGCCGGCGGCAGGATCGTGCCGTTGGAGCGAACGCGGCTCACCCAATGCCGCCTGGCCGAGATCGTGGAGATCGGGCTGCGCCCGGAAGACTGCAGCGTCGCCCAGCCGGGCGAACCGGGCGCGCTGCCCGGCGAAATCTATGTCGTCGAACCGATGGGCAACGAGACGCTGGTCAATGTCCGCCTCGAAGGCGGCAACGTCTCGGTACGGGCCGGCCGCGATTTCAGGGGCGCGGTCGGCGAAAGCATCGGCGTCGCCTTCGACCCGGCGAACGCCTGTTTCTTCAATGCGGCCGGCCTCACCGCCGTCCACAGGGTCAACAGCAATGGGAGAGAGAAATGATGCATTCCAGCAGACTTACTCGCCGCTCCGTCATCAAAGGCGGGCTCGGCCTGGCTTTAGCCACCACGGCCCTCACCACGCTCGGCTTGCCTATATCCGCCAGGGCAGCCGGCAAGAAGGTCATCATCGGCGCCTTCGCCGATGGCGGACTGACGCCGTTCAAGCAGAAGATCATCCCGCTCGCCAAGGAGCAGGGCTTCGACATCGAGTTCCTCGAGGATGAATATGGCGTGACGCTGGAGAAGTGGTTCGCCGACGCCCAGAGCGGCGCCGGCCAGTACGACCTCTATCTGCTCGACGATCCATGGGTGCCGCAGTTCGGCGCCGCCAACGTGCTCGAGGATCTCGGCGCCGGCGGCATCGACGGTTCCGACAAGGACTGGATCGGCTCGATGATCGACATGGGCTACTGGCCGCCGCAGAAAGGGCCGCGCGTCAAGGGCTTCGAAAGCGCCAAGCCGACACTGATCTGCGTGCCCTTCGTCGGCGACCTGCAGACGCTCACCTACCGCAACGACGTCTTCACCGACGGCGCGCCCAAGACCTGGGACGATGTCATCGCCAAGGGCAAGGAAGGAGTGGCGGCCGGCAAGATCAAGTACCCGGTCGTCTTCCGCGGCGTCTCCGGCAACCCCATCGTCACCAGCTGGTATCCGGTCTTCCTGTCGTTCGGCGGCTCCTTCTTCGACGACAAGTGGAACCCGATCTTCAATTCAGCGGAAGGCAAGGCATCGGCCGATTTCTTCGTCGGCACGATGAAGCAGAACGCGCCGAACGGCGTGGTCGAGTTCGACTCCGACCAGGAGGGCGCGGCGATCCTGGGCGGCGATGCCGGCGCTATCATCCAGTATTCGGGCAATGCGCTGAAGGCCGACGATCCCGCCCAGACCAAGGTGGCGGGCAAGCTCGATTTCGGCGTCGTGCCGAAGCAGCAGTCGGCGATCGGCCAGATGGGCATCTTCATCGCAGGCGTGCCGAAATCGGCGCCCAACAAGGCGAACTCGATCGAGTTCCTGAAGTGGTACGTCAGCGCCGAAACCCAGGCCAAGCTGTCGGAAGCGGGCTCGATCCCGGTCAAGCGCAGCGCCTTCGGCATCGCCAAGCCGGGCAACCGGCTGATCCCGGTCGCCCTGCAGCAGCTCGACGCCGGCTCGCTGCCGAGGCCGCGCACGCCGGACTGGGCGAAGGTGGAGGAACTGCTCGGCATCGAGCTCAACAAGGCGCTGCAGGCCGGTTCCGGCGGCGGCGCCGCGCTCGACACGGCCGCCAAGCAGGTCAAGGACTATCTGACCACGGCCGGTTACTACTGATGCGCGCGGCAGCGCAGGCGCGCAAATATCGCCTGCAGGGGGCGGGGCTCGACCTCGCCCTCCCCTATCTCATGCTGGCGCCCGGCCTGATGATCGTGCTCGGCGTGCTCGTCTATCCGCTGTGGGATGGGTTGCGCGCCAGCACAAGAGCCTATCGTTATGGCTCGCCGGTCGCCGATGTCGGATTCCAGAACTATGTGCATCTGTGGAGCGACGGACAATTCCTGAATTCGCTCTGGGTCACGGTGAAGTTCGTCGCGCTGTCGGTATCCTTCGAGGCCGTGCTCGGCTTTGCGCTCGCGCTGTTTTGCCTGCGGGAGTTTCAGGGCATCCGCCTGCTCAGGACCGTACTCATCATTCCGATGGTGGTCACGCCGGTCGTCGTCGCCATCGTCTTCCGCCTGATCTACGCCAGCGACGCCGGCATGCTGACGGCGCTCTCGGAGGCGATGGGCGGCGGCGAGGCGCAGATCCTCGGCAACCCGCTCAATGCCTTCGTCGGGCTCGTCGTGCTCGACGTCTGGGAATGGACGCCGCTGATGTTCCTGATCCTGCTCGCCGGGCTGCAATCGCTGCCGCACGAGCCGTTCGAGGCCGCGCGCGTCGACGGGGCGGGGGCCTGGCGGGTCTTTGCCGATCTCACCTTTCCGATGATGCGGCCGGTGCTGGCGGTGGCGATCGTGCTCAGAACCATCGATGCCTTCGGCACGTTCGACCAGGTCTTCGTGCTCACGCGCGGCGGGCCGGGCGAGGCGACCAGACTGGTTTCGATCTACGGTTACGACACCGCGTTCAAGTTCCAACAGACCGGCTATGCGGCTGCGCTGTTCGTGACCATCGGCCTCGTGGTGCTCGCGCTCGCCTTCAGCGCCATCAGGCTTCTGCGCAGGGTGGATGCGTCATGAGTACCCGTGTGGCGCGCATCCTGACGACGATTTTCGTGCTGGCCGTGGTGCTTTTGCCGATTTACTGGCTGGTCTCGACTTCGCTGAAGTCCAACCGGGAGATAACCCAGGAAGGCACGCTCTACCCGCATGTGCCGACGTTCGACAACTACGTCAGGCTGTTCACCGAAAAGCAGTTCGGCTCCTACCTGACCAACTCGCTGGTGGTGACCTTCTTCTCCGTCGCCATCGCGCTGGTCGCCGGCGCCATGGGCGCCTATGCCATCGCCCGCTTCCGCCTGCCGCTTGCGATGGAGGGCAAGGTTGGCTTGTTCCTTCTGACGCTGCGCATCATCCCGCCGGTGGTCATCCTGATTCCGGTCTATCTCTTGATGCTCAGCCTCGGCCTGCTCGACAGCTGGCTGGGACTGATCGCCACCTACACTGCCTTCAACGTCACCTTCTGCGTCTGGATGATGGAGAGCTTCTTCCGCGAAATTCCCGTCGATCTCGAGGAAGCCGCGATGGTGGACGGCGATTCGCGCTTCGGCGCCTTCCGCCGCATCACCCTGCCGCTGGCCGCTCCCGGGCTCGCGGCGACCGCCATTTTCGCGGTGCTGGTCACCTTCAACGAATTTCTCTTCGCGCTGGCACTGACGGCGACGCCGCGCGCCATGACCATGCCGCGCGGTACCGCGACGCTGATCGGCCGCATCGACACCGACTGGGCCTCGATGTCGGCGGCCGGCGTCATCGGCGCGCTGCCGATCGTTTTCTTCGCGCTCCTGGTGCAGCGCCATCTGGTGCGCGGGCTCACCATGGGCGCTGTCAAATGAGTGCCGCCGGCGAAACATGAACGTGCCATGACAGGCGCGACCTGACAGGAAAGTCGAACGCATGATGGATGTTTGTCTGTTCGGGGTGGGACTGATCGGCCGCGTGCACGCGGGCAATCTCGCCCGTCATCCAAGGGTGCGGCTGCGCTACATCGTCGATCCCAATCGCGAGGCGGCTGCCAAGGTTGCTGCCTTTACCGGCGCCGAGATCGCCGACACCGAGGCGGTGATGAACGATCCGTCGGTGAAGATGGTGTTCATCGCTTCGGCGACGCGCACGCATGCCGAGCTTGCCATGGCCGCGGCGGCGAAAGGCAAGGCGATCTTCTGCG
>NZ_RZSL01000240.1:0-8810 GCF_003997355.1 Mesorhizobium sp. M1E.F.Ca.ET.041.01.1.1
TCTTCGTAGAGAGCTGCAAGTGCGTAGGCTGTCAGCGGCGTCTCGCTGGCGGGCTTCAGGATCACGGTGCAGCCGGCTGCAAGCGCCGGCGCGATCTTGCGCGTCGCCATCGCCGCCGGGAAATTCCACGGCGTTATCAGAACGCAAATGCCGATGGGCTGGTAGTCGACCACGATCCGGTTTGCGCCAGACGGCGCGAGGCCGAACTCGCCGCTGATGCGAACCGCTTCCTCCGCGTTCCAGCGGAAGAACTCGGCCGCATAGGCGACTTCGCCGCGCGCGTCGCGCAAAGCCTTGCCGTTCTCCAGGGAAATCAGCGCGGCCAGGGTCTCCGCCCGTTCGGTCATAAGCTCGAAGCAGCGCCTCAGGATCTCGGACCGCCGGCGCGGCGGGGTTTCGCGCCAGCTTGCAGCTGCCTCCGCGGCCGCATCAACGGCGGCAGCAGCGTCGGCCAGCGTGGCATCGGGAACCGCCGCGATCACGGCCTCCGTCGATGGGTCGACCACTTCGATGACGCGGCCGTTGGACGAGGGGGGCCATTTCCCGCCAATGTAGAGCCCATGCGAAAATGGAGTGTAGTCGGACATGTCGGAATCCTGCTCAAAAAGCTCCGGGGAAATGTTCATTGGAATCGGGCTCCATCCCTCACATCATCGCGGCCGACATGTCGCCGCCAAAGGCTGCCCTGACCAAGCGCTGCATCGCTGGCAGGTCGAAGGGGCGGGGATTGTTCTTGATCAGCCTGTCGATGCCGAGCGCCTGCTCCGCCGTCCAGTCGATCCTATCCTCGGGAAGGCCGAGGTCAGCCAGCGTCCGGGTTATGCCGATGGCGTTGAAGAGTCGCGCAACTTCCCTGATCGTGGCGTCCGCCAGCTGATCGGCGTTGCGGTCCTGGCGCGGCAGGCCAAGGGCAGTGCCGATTTCGGCGATCTCCGGCGTTGCGGCGGGCAGGTTGTAGCCCATCACGTAGGGGAGCATCGTCGCAACGCCCAGCCCGTGCGGCGTGTGAGTGAGCGCGCCGACCGGATATTGCACCGCATGGGCGGCGGCGGTTCCCGCCGTGCCGAAGGCGCAGCCCGCGGCCAACGCTCCCATCATGACATCGGCGCGTGCAATCTCGTTCGACCCGTCACGATAGGCTGCTTCGAGGCTGCGGCCCAAAAGTCTGATTGCCAGCAGGGCGAAATGATCGGTCAGCGCGCTCTTGCCGACGAAGACATGTCGTTGCGGCAGATCGGCATCGGCGTAGCGTCTTGCCGCGGTGAAGGCCTCGATCGCATGCGTCAGCGCGTCGGCACCGGCGATGGCTGTCAGGGAAGGGGGGCAGGTCGTCGTCAGATCCGGGTCGCAAAGCGCAACCGCGGCAATGAGGTGGGGGCTGGAAATGCCGACCTTGAGCGTCCGCTCCGGGTCGGAGATCACAGCGACCGGGGTCACCTCGGAGCCGGTGCCGGCCGTGGTCGGCACAGCGATCAGGGGAAGGGTGGGGCCTGGCACCTTGAACTCACCATAGTAGTCCTGGAGCTTGCCGCCATGGCTGAGCAGCAGCCCGGCGCATTTGGCCATGTCGAGGCAACTGCCGCCCCCAACCCCGATCACCATATCCGGCTTGAAGCCATTTGCGTCCGCGATACAGGCGCCGACGCTGTCGCGAGGCACGTCAGGCAAGGTCCGGTCATGGACGAGTGTGTCGACCCCGGCAGTTTTCAATCCATCAAGGATTTCGACGAACTCTGACGTCTTGGCGAGGCGTTCGTCGGTGCAGATGAATGCGCGCCGGCCATATCGATCGGCAATGGCAGGCAGCGCATGGCGCTGGCCTTTACCGAAGAGAATTTCGCGCGGCAGGCGCGCGGCTGCAAACAAGGTCATGGACTGAGATCTTTCAAAACAAACCGATTGGCCAAGTGCCGCGATCGTCGCCGAGCCTGACTTGGCGGGTCCCTGGGTTCAGCTTTCTTGCCGTCCTGACCGCCAGGCGCGGCCGTAAAGGGTTCCTAGCTCATTTGTTCGTATCCTCTATAAAATCGTATAGGATATAGTATTGAATTGGCCGGAGCATCATGTTAGGGCTCGCTCCTGTCAAGAGGCAAAACGATGCAAGACCCTGATCTGACCGTCGACAACGAAGCTCGCTCGAGCGGCCGCATCCAGCGCGCCAACAGCTTGGCGGGCGATGTTTACGAAGCAATTTTTGCACAACTGATGTCGCTGAAGATTCCGCCGGGATCTCGGATTACCGTGGACAATCTTGTCAGGGAATTCGACGTTTCACACACGCCCATCCGCGAAGCGCTCGGTCGTCTGGAAGGCGAGGGCCTGGTCGTAAAGACTCACTTGATCGGCTATCGCGCCGCCCCGCAAATTACTCGGCGCCGGTTCGACGAGCTTTATGAATTGCGTCTTCTGCTCGAGCCCGCCGCCGCGGCCAAGGCCACGGCAACGCTTGACGAGGGGCGCCTCGCAGCTCTGCAGGAGGCGGCCGGCGTAATGGCCCGGCGCGTGGGTAAGGACGAGCGCCTCCGCTATTCCAACTTTGCACGGCAGGACGCGATCTTTCACGACAAGATCATGGAGTTCGCGCAGAACGAGCTCATCCGCGAGACACTGAGCCACCAGCATACCCATTTCCACATCTTCCGCCTGATGTACCACTCGCGCGTCACCGAAGAAGCGTTGGACGAGCACGAGGCCATTCTCGCCGCCTTCGCTGCCGGCGATGCGAGCGGCGCCGCCGATGCGATGCGCATCCACATCGAGAATTCGCGGGACCGACTTCTGCCTGCCTTCGAGTGACCGCTGCTATGTCCATTGCCGCTCGCATTGACAGAGAACGCGCTGTTGCGCCGGTCGCCGCCCAGCCGGTCGCGCCCGTGCTGCGCGCCGAAAGCGTTTCCAAGCAGTATGGCGCCGTCACCGTGTTGTCGGATGTCACGCTCGATATCCTGCCCGGCGAGATCCATGCGGTCATCGGCGAGAACGGGGCCGGCAAGTCGACGTTCATGCGGCTGCTTTCCGGCTACATCGCTGGCGCTCGGCGGCAACGGGATGAAGGAGATCGTCAAGAAGGTGATCGACGGCGAGGCCATGACGCCGGTCGAGACACCTTACCCGCCTTCGATGATCAAGACCGCCATCTACATGACAGTGGCGAACCTGATCGGCCAGGCGCCGGTCCGCGGCCACGTCAAGCTCGATGCCCCGCTGATCACCCAGGCCAATGCCAAGGAATACTACTTCCCGGATTCTCCCTTCTGACAATCGGCAAATCCAATTTGCGACAGCCAAGGCGCGACAGGGCCTTGGCATTTCAAAATCGAAAGGACAAGTCATGCCAGCCAAGAAGATTCTGATGCTGACCGGTGAGTTCACCGAGGAATACGAAATCTTTGTCTATCAGCAGGCGATGGAAGCCGTCGGTCACACCGTCCACGTCGTTTGCCCCGACAAGAATGCCGGCGACCTGATCAAGACCTCGCTGCACGATTTCGAGGGTGACCAGACCTACACCGAGAAGCTTGGTCACTATGCTCTGATCAACAAGACGTTCGCCGACGCGGAGAAACAGCTCGACCAGTACGATGCCGTCTATTGCGCCGGCGGCCGCGGACCGGAGTACATCCGCACCGACCGGCGCATTCAGGCGATGGTGCGCCATTTCCACGAAACGAAGAAACCGATCTTCACTATCTGCCACGGCGTGCAGATCCTGATTGCGGTCGATGGTGTCGTACGCGGCAAGAAGGTAGGCGCGCTGGCGGCCTGCGAACCGGAAGTGACGCTCGCCGGCGGCACCTATATCGATCTGTCTCCGACGGAGGCTTATGTCGACGGCACGATGGTTTCGGCCAAAGGGTGGACCGCGCTCGCCGCCTTCATCCGGGAATGCCTGAAGGTGCTCGGCACGGAAATCCGGCACGGCTAGCGGACGGCGCACTTCCCCTTCAAGATCGGTGACCGCGCTTTCGTATCGAACGCGATGGATCTTCGCCGGGAGCACCGTCTCCTAGCTGCCAACCGCTTCGAACCGTTGCTCGAACTCGCGACGCGGTTCGCGGCGAAGTTCCGCTGCCCGCAATCGGCGTTGGTGCGTTGCGTTCATCGCTTTTGAAGCCGGCACCCTGCCGGCCTGCCATCATCGTCAACCGCCACCATCGTGAAGTAGCAGGAATTGGTGTGACGTCGGACGAAGGCGGTGTCGGTCAGGCTGGCATCGCCGGCAGGATTGGCCCGGGATCAGCTCGGCATTTTAAGGCATGGTCTTGAGGATTGCGTGCAGCCCTTCATGCCCCGGGGACGGTCCGATCTGCGCTCAGATGTCGGGTTATTGCGCGCCCGGGCGGCGAGCGACACTATTGTTCGAAAGGCTCTCCCAGCGAAGCCACGCCGTTGAGCTTGAGCAGACGCCGGTTCGAAGAAATGATGCCCAGCACAACGATTGTCACGAGATAAGGTAGGCTCGATAGAAGTTGCGAGGAAACGTCGAGCCCAGTTGTCTGAGCCGCGAGGCTTGCGAGAGACACGGCGCCGAAGAGGCAAGCGCCGAGGAAGATACGGCTGGTAAGCCAAGTGCCGAAGACCACGAGCGCGATCGCGATCCAGCCGCGCCCGGCGATCATGCCATCGGCCCAGAGCGGAGTGTAGACCACGGCCGCGTAGGCACCGGCGAAACCCGCCAACGCGCCGCCGAAAGCGACCGCGGCGAAACGCACTGCGATTACCGGATAGCCGAGCGCACGGGCCGCCTTGGGATTCTCGCCGACGGCGCGCACGACAAGGCCGGTCTTGGTGTAGGCGAATATCGCCCAGATGGCGACGGTCGCAGCAAGCGAGAGCCACACGACGACGTCCTCGACGAACAGGCCGCCGATGACCGGGATATCTGAAAGCCAGGGCAATGAAAGCTTCGGTAGGCCTTTGACCGTGAGGCTCTCATAGCTCTTGCCGAACAGTGCCGAGAGGCCCTGGCCGAGTATGCCGATGGCGAGACCCACCGCGACCTGGTTGGCGCGGAACCCCAGCGCGATGACGGCAAAGACAAGGGAAAGAGCCGTGCTGGCGAGGCCCGCGGCGACGAAACCCAGGAGGTGGCCGCCGCCGTGATAGACGATGATGAAGGCGATGACCGCCCCCAGGGCCATCAGTCCCTCCACGCCGAGATTGAGGACGCCGGCCCGCTCGGCCACCATTTCGCCCAGCGCCGCCAAAAGGAACGGCGTGGCCGCCGCCAGCATTCCAGCGACGATGAACTCGAGGGCATTCATGGAGCGCTTCCGTGGGCGGCATGGCGCCATTCGAGCCGGTAGCGGACGAAGGCGATGGCGACGAGATAGGCGAGCAGCAGACTGCCCTGGAAGACCCGGACCGCGGCGACCGGCAGGTTTGCCGAGACCATGGCGTTGTCGCCGCCGATATAGAGGGCCGCCATGAGCAGCGCGGAAAAAACGATGCCTATCGGGTGAAGGCCACCGAGATAGGCAACGATGATGGCCGCATAGCCGTAGCCGGTCGAGATGGAGCGCTGCAACTGGCCGAGCGGCCCCGCCACCTCGGCCGCCCCGGCGAGGCCTGCCGCGAAGCCGCCGATGAGGAGGGAAAGCCAGATCGCGCGTCCTTCGTTGAAGCCGGCGTATCCGGCCGCGCGCGGCGCAAGGCCGCCGACCTGCAGCTTGTAGCCAGCGAAACTCCTCTGCATGAAGACCCAGGCCGCAAGGGAGAACGCGAAGGCGATAAGCAGCGAGACGTTGACGCGGGTGCCGGGGATCAGGATCGGCACCATCGCGTCGTACTGGAACATCACCGACTGCGGGAAGTTGAAGCCGGCCGGGTCCTTCCAGGGGCCGAGAAGCAGATAGTTGAGCACCTGCGCGGCAACGAGCGCCAGCATGAGCGAAACGAGAATTTCGTTTGCGTTGAGCCGCACGCGCCAGAACGCTGTGAGCGAGGCCCAAAGCGCGCCGCCCAATGCGCCGAGGACGAGCATGGCGGGCCAGATCCACTGGCCCGTCGCCTGCGGGAGCCAAATGGGAACGGCCGATGCGAAGATCGCGCCGAGGATGAACTGACCTTCGGCGCCGATGTTGAAGACCTTTGCGCGAAAGCCGATGGCAAGCCCCTGCGCGATCAGCAGCAGCGGCCCCATCTTCAGCAGGACTTCCGAGAAGGAGGCCCAGGACAGGAAAGGCTCCAGAAGCATCGCGTGGAAAACAGCGGCCGGATCTCGGCCCATCAGGAGGTAGAGCGCGAGATTGAGCAGCGTCGCCAGGCCGAGCGCGGCGGGCGGGGCGACCAGCTTGATTGCAAGCGAGGCGTGCTCCCGGCGAACCAGAACGGGAAGGAACGGCCGAAACAGAGCGCTCATGCGGGGACCTTTTCGGCCGTCGAATGCGCGCCGATCATGTAGCGGCCGATCTCCTCGGGTCTGGTGTCGCGCGTCACCAGCGGCGGGCTCAGCCGGCCCTGATGGATCACCTGGATCGAATCGCAGAGCTCGAACAGTTCCTCGAGTTCCTCCGAGATGACGAGGATGGCCATGCCTTCGTTGCGCAGCGCGACAAGGCGCCGGCGGATGGCGGATGCGGCGCCGATATCCACGCCCCAGGTGGGCTGCGCCACAAACAGCAATTTCGGGGACAGCATGATCTCGCGGCCTATGATGAACTTCTGCAGATTGCCCCCCGAAAGCGCCCCGGCCTCCGTTTCGGAACCTGGCGTGCGCACGTCGTATTGCCGGATACAGTCCTCCGTGAAAGCCTTGGCGCGGGCCGCGTCGACGAGGCCGCGTTTCAAGAGGCCGGAGGGATGGGCGGTCAGAAGGCTGTTGAGGACGAGCGACATTTCCGGCACCGCGCCGCGGCCCAGCCGTTCCTCCGGAACGAAGGCGAAGCCCAGCCGCCGGCGGGCAGCCGCATCGAGCGCGCCGACGTCTCTTCCCATCATGAAGATACGCTGTGACTTTTCGCGCGGCAGCACCGTCTCGCCCGAGATCAGCGCCGCGAGCTCGCTCTGCCCGTTGCCCGAGATGCCCGCGATACCAAGGATCTCGCCCGCCCGGACCGTCAGGCTGACGTCGGAAAGCGTCGCGGCGAAGGGATCGTCCGGCCGATGCTCGAGGCCAACGATTTCAAGGCGCTTTTCTCCGCCGGAATGCGCAAGCGCCGGCATGGGCTGAGGCATGTCGCGGCCGATCATCATGCGGGCGAGGTCGTGCGCGTCGTGATCGCGGGGATCCACATGGCCCGTGATGCGCCCGCCGCGCAGGATGGTCGCGCGGTCGCAGACCGCGCGGATCTCCTCCAGCTTGTGCGAGATGAACAGAATGGACACGCCGCCGTCGCGCAGCCGCCGCAACGTCTCGAAAAGCTTGTCCACCGATTGCGGCGGCAGGACGGAAGTCGGTTCGTCGAGGATCAGGAGCTGCGGTCGGGTCATCAGGCAGCGGATGATTTCCACCCGCTGCCGCTCTCCGACCGAGAGAGCATGTACGTGGGCAAGCGGATCGACCTCCAGGCCGAAGTCGCGGCCAAGCTTGCGGATGCCTTGCGCAAGATCCGATTTGCTCCCGGGCACGACCAGCCGGACGTTCTCCACCACCGTCAGCGTCTCGAACAACGAGAAATGCTGGAAGACCATGCCGATCCCCTTGCGTCTCGCATCCGCCGGGGACGCGAGCGCGAGGGGCTCTCCTTTCCAGCTCGCCGTTCCGGCGTCCGGCTGCTCGACGCCGTAGATCAGCTTCATCAGCGTCGATTTGCCCGCCCCGTTCTCTCCGAGGATTGCGTGGATCGAGCGCGGAGCCACGTCCAGATCGATGTCCCGATTGGCATGGATCTGGCCGTAGCTCTTGGAGATGCCGCGCAGCGACAGAAGCGGGGCGGTCATGGATTACTTGGGCAGCGGCGTGGTGACACCCTTGACGTGCCAGTCCATGGCGACGATCTCGGCCTCGGTCATTGTCTTGCCGGCGGGAACGCCTTCGCTGCCATCGGCCTTGGCGATCGGACCGGCAAAGGGCGAGAAGCTGCCGTCGGCGATCTTGGCTTCAACCTCCTTGATCTTGGTCATGATGTCGGTCGGGATGCCCGGGTTCCAGTCGACGACTTCGACGACCTTGTCGCCGACACCCAAGAAGGCGTTGGCGCCCTTGAAGGTACCGGCAAGGTGGGCGTCGACCGAGGCTTTGAAGAAGGGCGACCAATCGGTCGCCACGCAGCCGAGATAGGTCTTGGGCGCGTATTTCTTCATCGACGAGTTGAGGTTGAAGGCGGGGATGCCGGCCTCCTCGCAGGCCGCAATGACGGAAGGCGTGTCCTGCGCGTTGGAGAAGATGACGTCGCATTTCTGCGCCAGCAGCGCCTTGGCGGCTTCCTGCTCCTTGGCCGGATCGAACCAGGAGTTCACCCATACGACCGAAACCTCGACATCGGGCTTCACCGCCTGCGCCCCCAGCGTGAAAGCGTTGATGGAGGTGATCAGCTCGGGAATGGCGAAGGCGGAGACCGAGCCGAGCTTGCCGGTCTTCGAAAGCGCGGCCGCCGCCATGCCCATCAGGTAGGTGCCCTGGGAATATTGGGCAGCAAAGGGCGAGAAATTCGGCGCCACCTGGAAACCGGAAGCGTGCAGCACGGTGACGTCGGGATTGCGGCGCGCGATCTGCAGGGCGCCGTTCTGGTAGCCGAAGGAGCCGGCGATCAGGAACTTGTTCCCGTCGGCGACCGCCTTGTTCATGATGCGGTCGGCGTCGGGGCCTTCCTGAATGTTCTCGATGATGGTGACCTTCACCTTGTCGCCGTAGGCGGCCTTGACCGGCT
>NZ_RZSL01000241.1:0-8806 GCF_003997355.1 Mesorhizobium sp. M1E.F.Ca.ET.041.01.1.1
GACGTCATCTCGAAGTTCGTCCACGGTCAGATCAAGACCTCGGACGAGGCCGTGACCGAGCTGGTCAAGGCAATCGACGACGCCAAGTAAGCCGTTTTGCCGTAAACTCGAGTCTCCCCCGCGTTGGCGGGGGAGGTCTCCTGTCGAGACGATATCCGGGACTGTTGCCTGGCGTGCCCGCGCGCCAAGCCGATTCCCGCTAACCGGTACTGGATGAGCCGATGAGCACAGTTGCCGAAACCACCATATCGCTGACGCCGGAGCATAACGGCCGTCCGAGCACCACGGTGCGCTCGCGGTTGCAGGATCTGCTGCCGAAGATCGTTCTGGCGCCGAGCTTCGCGGCGACGATCGTCTTCGTCTATGGCTTCATCCTGTGGACGATCTATCTGTCGTTCACCAACTCCAAGACCTTCCCGTCCTATGACATCACAGGCGCCCGCGCCTATCAGCGGCTGTGGCGCTGGACCTTCGAGAGCGACCCGCCGTCGAGCTGGTACACCTCGATCACCAACATGGGCATTTTCGGCTTCCTCTACATCCTGATCTGCCTGGCGCTCGGCCTGTTCCTGGCCATCCTGCTCGACCAGAAGATCCGTGGCGAAGGCATGTTGAGGCCGATCTACCTCTACCCGATGGCGCTCTCGTTCATCGTCACCGGCGTTGCCTGGAAGTGGTTCCTCGACCCCGGCCTCGGCCTCGAGCAGACGCTGCATCAATGGGGCTGGACGAGCTTCCATTTCGACTGGATCAAGAACAAGGATTTCGTCATCTACACGGTGGTCATCGCCGGCGTCTGGCAGGCTTCCGGCTTCATCATGGCGATGTTCCTGGCCGGCCTGCGCGGCATCGACGGCGAGATCATGAAGGCGGCGCAGATCGACGGCGCCTCCACCTTCCAGCTCTACCGCCGCATCGTCATTCCGCTGCTCAGGCCCGTGTTTCTCTCGGCCTTCATCGTGCTCGCCCATCTCGCCATCAAGTCGTATGACCTGGTCGTGGCGCTGACCAGCGGTGGTCCCGGCGGCTCGGCCTGGCTGCCGTCCAACTTCATGTATGAGTTCACCTTCAAGCGCAACGAGATGGCGGTCGGCTCGGCGAGCGCGGTGATCATGCTGATGACGCTGACCGCGATCATCGTGCCTTACCTCTATTCCGAGCTCAGGGAGAAGCCGCGATGAGCACTGTTGCCTCACCTGCCCGCCAGGCCTCGAGCGGCGTCAGCGCCAGGACGATCAACCGCATCGTCATTTACGGACTGCTGGCGCTGTTTGCTCTGTTCTATCTGATGCCGCTCTTCGTCATGCTGGTCACCTCGTTCAAGACCATGGACGAGATCCAGAACGGCAACATGCTGGCGCTGCCACAATCGCCCACCATCGAGCCATGGTTCAAGGCCTGGGGCGAGGCCTGCGTCGGTCTGACTTGTGCGGGGATCAAGGGCTATTTCTGGAACTCCATCAAGATGGTGGTGCCGGCGGTGCTGATCTCGACGTTGCTCGGCGCGCTCAACGGCTATGTCCTGACCAAATGGCGTTTCCGCGGCCATACGCTGGTCTTCGCGATGATGCTGTTCGCCTGCTTCATCCCGTTCCAGTCGGTGCTCTTGCCGATGGCGACAATCCTCGGCAGCATCGGCCGCTTCGGCGCCAGCCTGCGGAACGCGACCGGCTTCAACTTCGGCCTCGGCAATTCGACGGTCAACCTCGTTTTCGTCCACGTGGTCTACGGCCTGGGCTTCACCACGCTGTTCTTCCGCAACTACTACGAGGCCTTCCCGACCGAACTGATCAAGGCGGCGCAGGTCGACGGCGCGTCCTTCTTCCAGATTTTCCGCCGCATCATGCTCCCGAACTCGATGCCGATCTTCGTCGTCACCGTCATCTACCAGTTCACCAACATCTGGAACGACTTCCTGTTCGCTTCTGCCTATGCCGGCACCGGCGACGTGATGCCGATGACGGTGGCGCTGAACAATGTCGTCAACACCTCGACCGGCGTCGTTGAATACAACGTCAACATGGCGGCTGCGATGATCGCCGCGCTCCCCACCCTTCTCGTCTACGTCGTCGCCGGCCGCTATTTCGTGCGCGGGCTGATGGCTGGCGCGGTCAAGGGCTGACCCTATTTTCTGAAGGAACGACCATGGCTTTTCTGGAAATTGATGGGCTGAAGAAGCGCTTCGGGAATGTCGAGATCCTGAAGGGCATCAATGTCGAGCTCGAAAAGGGCGGCTTCCTCGTGCTGGTCGGTCCGTCCGGCTGCGGCAAGTCCACGCTGCTCAATACCATCGCCGGGCTGGAGAACATCACCGAGGGTGAGATCCGCGTCGAAGGCCGGGCGATCAACGATCTGCATCCCTCGAAGCGCGACATCGCCATGGTCTTCCAGAGCTACGCGCTCTATCCGAACATGACGGTCGCCGGAAACATCGCCTTCGGCATGGAGATGCGCGGCGTGCCGGCGGCGGAGCGGCAGGCTGCCATCGACAAGGTGGCGAAGATCCTGCAGATCGGTCACCTGCTCAACCGCAAGCCCAGCCAGCTTTCCGGTGGCCAGCGCCAGCGCGTCGCCATGGGCCGCGCGCTGGTGCGCGATCCGAAACTCTTCCTGTTCGACGAGCCGCTCTCCAACCTCGACGCTAAACTGCGCGTCGACATGCGCGTCGAAATCAAACGCCTGCATCAGAGCACAGGCACGACGATCGTCTATGTCACGCACGACCAGATCGAGGCGATGACGCTGGCGACCAAGATCGCCGTGATGCGCGACGGCGAGGTGCAGCAGTTCGGCACGCCGGCCGAAGTCTACAACAACCCCACCAACGTGTTCGTCGCCGACTTCATGGGCTCGCCGGCGATGAACCTGATCCCCGCCAAGATCGGCGCCAATGGCAGCGGGCTCGCCGTTGTGCTCGACCGCGAGGCGCGCCAGCCGATCACGCTGTCGCTGCCCGGAGCGCCGGCCGGCCTTGCAGCGTTCAAGGATAAGCCGGTCATCTTCGGCGTCCGCCCGGAAGCGCTGACCGATCCCGAAGGCGCCGAGCGCAACGGATCCGAGATCGCCACCGCCGACTGCCACATCGAGGTGGTCGAGCCGGCGGGATCGGATACGTTCGCCGTCACCAATCTCGGCGGCAAGGGGGTGGTGGCGCGGCTGCGCGCCGATGCCAGGATCCAGCCCGGCACCAGCACGCCGCTGGCCTTCAACCTCAGCAAGGCGGTGTTCTTCGATCCGGCGACCGAGAAGCGCATCCTCTGATGCATGTCGCCGAAAAGTGGCTCCGGTTTTGGGGCAACGACATGCATCGAAACAAAGACCCTTAGGCTATGGCAAATCCGGATATCGTCATCATCGGCTCCGGCATCGGCGGCGCCACGATCGCCTCCGGCTTGGCCGGCAGCGGCGCCTCGATCCTGATTTTGGAGCGAGGCGACCATCTCCCTGCGACGCCGCATGCGCGCTCGACGCGATCCATCTTCGTCGAGGAGCATTACCGGCCGAAGGAGATGTGGCGCGAGGCCGGCGGCCCGGCCTTCAACCCCGGCAACTATTATTACGTCGGTGGGAATTCGAAATTCTTCGGCGCGGTGCTGATCCGCTATCGCGAGGAGGATTTCTCCGCCATGGAGCATTTCGGCGGCGTCTCTCCCGCCTGGCCGTTTTCCTATGATGAGTTCGAACCCTGGTACTCGAAGGCCGAGCAGCTTTTTCGCGTGCGCGGCTCGCTCGGCGAGGACCCGACCGAGCCGTTCCACTCGATCCCCTACGCTTTCGAGCCGGTGCCAGACGAGCCTTCGATCGCGCGCGCCCGCGCCGAGCTCAAAGGCCTTGGCCTGCATCCGGCATCGCTGCCGCTCGGCGTCGATATCGAAGCCTGGCTGAAGGAGGGCAAGACGGGCTGGGATGCTTTCCCGAACACCGGCCAGGGCAAGATCGATGCCCAGACCGGACCGCTGGCAGCAGCGCTCAGTGATGCGAACATCAAGCTCGAAACCGGCGCCCATGTCGACTGGCTCGAAGCCTCACCGGACGGCAAATCGATCGCCGCCATCCAGTACACGCAGGGCGGTGCGCAGAAGAAACTCTCGCCGAAGCTCGTCATCCTCTCGGCAGGGGCGGTTAATTCCGCCGTCATCCTGCTGCGCTCGCCTTCCGCCAGCAACGGTAAGGCAGGCGGCAAGGGCCTCGCCAACAGCTCCGATCAGGTCGGCCGCAATTTCATGAACCACAATTCGAGCGCGATGCTCGCGATCGATCCGCGCTGCCGCAACGATGCCGTCTACCAGAAGACGCTGATGCTCAACGACTATTATCTGTCGGACGGCAAGGGCGGCAAGCCGCTGGGCAATGTCCAGTTGCTCGGCAAGATCGACGGCAACATGCTGAAGGCCAATGTGAAGCTGGCGCCGAAATTCGCGCTCGATTTCATGGCCGGCCATGCCGTCGACTGGTACCTGATGTGCGAGGACCTGCCCGATCCCGAAAGCCGCATCATGGTCGACGGCAAGGAGATCGTCATGCAGTGGCGGCGTTCCAACATGCAGTCGCTCGAGGGCCTGACCAAGGTGATGCGCGAGAATTTCCGCGCCTGCGGCTATCCGATCGTGCTGTCGCGGCCCTTCGACAAGCGCACGCCCTCGCATCAGTGCGGCACCGTGCGCATGGGCAACGATCCGGCGGCAGCACCGCTCGATCCGTTCTGTCGCGCCTACGACCACCGCAATCTGTTCGTCGTCGACGCCGGCTTCCTGCCGACTTCGGCCGCGGTCAACCCGGCGCTGTCGATCGCCGCCCAGGCGCTGCGCGTCGCCGACCACATCCGCAGGAGCGAGCTTTGATCCGTCGGCGCCGCCCCTCACCCTTACCCTCTCCCCGTGAAGAACGGGGAGAGGGAGGCGCCGGCGTTGCGGCCATTCCCCTTCTCCCCGTCACTATACGGGGAGAAGGTGCCAGCAGGCGGATGAGGGGCGGCGCCGACATTGGAAAGGATATGTTCAAATGACCCGCCCGGCGGCTATCGTCACCGGCGGCGCGCGCGGCATCGGGCTTGCCTGCGCCGAGGCGCTGGCCGATGCCGGCTTCGAGATCCTCGTCGCCGACCTTGCCGAGAAGCCGGCTGACGGACTTGCCAAGAACATTGCAGCACGCGGCGCGAAGTTCGCCTACGTCCGTTGCGACATCGCCGACCTCGCCGGCCATGCCGCTCTCGTCGGGGCCGCGATGGACGCCTTCGGGCGCATCGATTGCCTGGTCAACAATGCCGGCGTCGGCGCCGTCGTGCGCGGCGACCTTCTGGACCTGAAGCCGGAGAACTTCGACCGTGCGCTTGCCATCAACTTGCGCGGCACGGTTTTCCTCAGCCAGGCCGTTGCCAAAGCGATGCTTGCGGCGCCAGCCAGCTCGGCGAGATCGATCATCACCATCACCTCGGTCAGCGCCACGATGGCCTCGCCGGAGCGCGCCGATTACTGCATCTCCAAAGCCGGCCTTTCGATGTGGGTGAAGAACCTGGCGCTGCGGCTCGCGGCGGAAAACATCGGCGTGTTCGAGGTGCGGCCCGGCATCATCCGCACCGACATGACGTCAGGCGTATCCGCCAAATACGACGCGCTCATCGATGGCGGTCTGGTGCCGGCAAAGCGCTGGGGCGAGGCCGCCGATATCGGCGCGGTGGTGGCCGCTTTGGCCTCCGGCAAGTTCGGCTTTTCGACCGGATCGGTAATCGATGTCGACGGCGCGCTTTCCGTGCCTCGTCTGTGAATGAGTGGAACCATGGCTGACTACATCATCGTTGGCGCCGGTCCGGCCGGCTGCGTCCTGGCCAACCGGCTGAGCGAGGATCCAGGGAATTCCGTCCTTTTGCTGGAAGCCGGCGGCAAGGACTGGCATCCGCTGATCCACATGCCGGCGGGCTTCGCCAAGATGACCAAGGGCATCGCTTCCTGGGGCTGGTCGACCGTGCCGCAGAAGAACATGAAGGACCGCGTCTTCTGGTACACGCAGGCCAAGGTCGTCGGCGGCGGCTCGTCGATCAACGCCCAGATCTACACGCGCGGCAATGCCCGCGACTATGACGCCTGGGAGAAGGAAGAAGGCCTCGCCGGCTGGGGCTATCGCGACGTGCTGCCCTATTTCAAGCGCGCCGAAAACAACCAGCGCTTCGCCAACGACTATCATGGCGACCAAGGGCCGCTCGGCGTCTCCAACCCGATCTCGCCGCTCCCGATTTGCGAGGCCTATTTCCGCGCCGGGCAGGAGATGGGCATCCCCTTCAATCCGGATTTCAATGGCGCGAGCCAGGAAGGCATCGGCTACTACCAGCTCACCCAGAAGGATGCGCGCCGCTCGTCTGCATCCGTCGCCTACCTGAAGCCGATCCGTACGCGGAAAAATTTGACGGTCAGGACCGACGTGCTCGTCACCCGCGTCGTCGTCGAGAAGGGCCGCGCCGTCGGCGTCGAGATCGTCGACAAGCCGGGCGGGCAGAAGACCATCCTGCGCGCCGCGCGCGAGGTGATCATCTCCTCGGGATCCATCGGCTCGCCGAAGCTCCTGATGCAATCGGGCATCGGCCCGGCCGACCATCTGAAATCGGTCGGCGTGACACCTGTCCACGACCTTCCCGGCGTCGGCTCCAACATGCAGGACCATCTCGACCTGTTCGTGATCGCCGAATGCACCGGCGACCACACCTATGACAATTACGCCAAGCTGCACCGCACGCTATGGGCCGGCCTGCAATATCTCCTGCTCAAGAAGGGGCCTGTCGCCTCCAGCCTGTTCGAGACCGGCGGCTTCTGGTACGCCGACCCGACGTCCGCCTCGCCCGATATCCAGTTCCATCTCGGCCTCGGCTCCGGCATCGAGGCCGGTGTCGAGAAGCTGAACAACCCGGGCGTGACGCTCAACTCCGCCTTCCTGCGCCCGCGCTCGCGCGGCACGGTGCGGCTGAAAAGCGCCGACCCTGCCGACCATCCGCTGATCGATCCGAACTATTGGTCCGATCCCTACGATCGCGACATGTCGATCAAGGGCCTGCGGCTGGCGCGAGAGATCATGCGGCAGAAGGCGCTCCAGCCCTATGTGCTGCGCGAGGTGCTGCCCGGCCCTGCCCTGCAAAGCGACGCCGACCTCTTCGACTATGCCTGCCGCACCTCCAAGACCGACCACCATCCGGTCGGCACCTGCCGCATGGGCCATGACGAGATGAGCGTAGTGACGCCTGACCTCAGGCTGCGCGGCATCGAAGGCCTGCGCGTCTGCGATGCCTCCGTGATGCCGCGCGTCCCCTCCTCCAACACCAACGCGCCGACGATCATGGTCGGCGAAAAGGGCGCCGATCTGATCCTCGGCCGCGAGCCGCTGCCGCCGGCCGTGTTCAAGGGCAACAAGGCGGCTTGAGGGAAGAACGATGATCCGGCACTGCGTCTTCGTCCGCTTCCGCGACGATGTCTCCTCCTCCGAGCGCGCGGCGATCCACGCCGATCTGGAGGCGCTGCGCTCATTGATCGACGGCATGGGCAAGGTCCATTTCAGCGCCAATGTCAGCCCCGAGCCTTTTGCGCGCGGCTTCACCCATGGCTTCACCGTCGACTTCCGCGATGCCGCTGCCCGCGACGCCTATCTGGTGCACGAAGCGCATCAGCGCGCCGGCGCCCGGCTGGTTGCCGCGCTCGAGGGCGGCACCGACGGGCTGATGGTGTTCGATTTGGAAATTCCCGGCTGAAGGGGGACGGCACGTTGCGGATTCATCCCAACCGCAGCGCGACGACGCCCGCGACGATGCCGAGCGCGGCGGCCCCGCGCCAAGGCGTCATCTTCTCGCCCAGTGCGAAGACCGAGATCAGCATGGCAAACAGGATCGATGTCTCGCGCAATGACGCGACCGAGGCGATCGGCGCTTTGGTCATCGCCCACATGACGATCCAGTAAGCGGCGCCGCTGAGCACGCCGGTGAAGAGGCCGGCCTTCCAGTCGCGCGCCAGCACGGGAAGCGATTGCGGCCCGCGAAAGGCGACGCACAGCACCAGCGCCCACGCCGCATCGCAGACGAACAGCCAGGCGGCATAGTTCGTCGCGGTCGCCGCCAACCGCGCGCCGCTGCCGTCGGAAAGCGTATAGCTGGCGATGAAGATCGAGGTGCCGAGCGCGAAGCTGACCGCGCGAAGGTTGAACCGCTCCAGATGTACGCCGCCGCGAAACGACATCACCAGCGTGCCCGCCGACAACAGGAGAATGCCGAGTATGGCGAGTGGCGCAGGCACCTCCCCTACCACGATGATGCCGCCAAGCGCGGCAAGCAGAGGCGCGGTGCCGCGCGCCAGCGGATAGGTCTGGGCGAAATCGCCGGCCTTGTAGGCGCCGATCAGGAATGTCCGGTAGCCCATGTGGAAGAAGACCGAGGCGAGAATGAAAGGCCAGACCTCGGCCTTCGGCACCTCGACGAAGGGCAGTGCCACGAGAGCGGCGGCACCCATGCCGAGCGTCATCAGCGTGATCGACAGGAAGCGGTCGAGATGCACCTTGACCAGCGCGTTCCAGATCGCATGCATGGCAGCCGCCGAGAGCACCGCGAGGAAGACGAACAGCGTCACGTCCGTCTCACCCGCCCGCAAAGCCCGAGGCGATGCCCGGCGTTTCCAGATCGATATCGACCCTGAGCGGAAAATGGTCGGAAGCCACCTCGCCGATGTCGGCGCTGACCGAACGCACGCGCCCAGCCAACATACCGCCGACGAAGCAATGATCGAGGCGACGCTTCGCCAGGCTGCCGTCGATGATCTTTTCGTTCGTGTGGAAGTCC
>NZ_RZSL01000242.1:0-8699 GCF_003997355.1 Mesorhizobium sp. M1E.F.Ca.ET.041.01.1.1
CGCGGGGATGCTCATCCTTCGATACTAGAACCGGCTCGCCTTTCTTCTGCGGGATGGTGACCGGCGTGATCTCCCTACCCAGCCGGCCATTGGCCTGCGCCGCGACCGCCTTGTCCTGGCTGCGCACGGCAAAAGCGTCCTGGTCGGCTCTGCTGACGGAAAAATCTTCTGCGACGTTCTCGCCGGTCTCCGGCATGGAATCGACGCCGTATTGCTTCTTCATCAGCGGATTGACGAAGCGCCAGCCGATGGTGGTGTCGTAAATCTCGGCATTGCGCGAAAAGGCCGTGTCGGCCTTCGGCATGACGAAGGGTGCGCGGCTCATCGATTCCACACCACCGGCGATCATCAGCTCGGCCTCGCCTGATTTGATGGCGCGCGCGGCGATGGTGACGGCATCCATGCCGGAGCCGCACAGCCGGTTGACGGTCGAAGCCGGAACGTCCTGCGGGAGGCCGGAAAGCAGCAGCGCCATGCGCGCGACGTTGCGGTTGTCCTCGCCGGCCTGGTTGGCGCAGCCATAGACGACGTCGTCGATTGCCGCCCAGTCGACGCCGGCGTTGCGCTCGATCAAGGCCTTGAGCGGGATGGCGGCGAGATCGTCGGCGCGCACCGACGACAGTGCGCCGCCGAAGCGGCCGATCGGCGTGCGGATGTAGTCGCAGATGAAGGCGTCGGTCATCTATGCAGCTTTCCCTTTGGCGGTCCCTTGATGCGCCGCCTTGGTGCGGGCCTGGAGGTCGCGCAATGTCTTCAGCTCGAGTTCCGTCGGCTCCGGCGTCTCGTCAAGGGCCTCGGCAAACTTGACCGTCCAGCCACAAGTCGCCTGCACCTCTTCGCGGGTGACGCCGGGATGCAGCGACACGACGGTGAATTCCTTGGTAACAGGGTCCGGCTTCCAGACAGCGAGGTCGGTGATCAGAAGCGTCGGGCCGGCCGTGTCGATGCCGAGGCGCTGGCGATGATCGCCGCCGTCGCCATGGCCGAAGGAGGTGAAGAAGTCGATCGTCTCGACCATGCTGCGCTTCGACTGCGCCATGGTGATGTAAACCTCTCTTGACGAGGTCGCGATCTCCGGCGCGCCGCCGCCGCCGGGCAGGCGGGTCTTGGGATGCGCGTAGTCGCCGATGACGGTGGTGTTGATGTTGCCGAACTTGTCGAGCTGGGCCGCACCCAGGAAGCCGATCGAGATGCGGCCACCCTGCAGCCAGTAGCGGAACATCTCCGGCACCGCGACCGTGGTGACCGCCGTCTCGCACAATTCGCCGTCGCCGATCGACAGCGGCAGAACGTCGGGCGCTGTGCCGATGGTGCCGCTTTCATAGATCAGCGTGATGTCCGGCGCATGCGTCAGCCGCGCGACGTTGCAGGCCGCCGATGGCGCGCCGATGCCGACGAAGCAGACATCGTCGTTTCTCAGCGCGCGGCTTGCGGCAATCGTCATCATCTCGTTCGGGGTGAAGCCCGGATTGTCGGCGTCGCTCATGCGGCTTTCCTCAGATGCTCGACGCGGGCGGCGAAGTCGTCCGCCGTGCTCTCGATGACGTTCTTCTTGATCCAGGCCTGGAAGCGGTCGCGGTCGGCGGCGATTTCGTCCCATTCGAGATAGGCGGCGTTGTCGCGTTCGTAATAGCCATGCGTGTAGGAGGGATGCGAGCCGCCAGGCACGACCGAGATCGCCGCGATCGTCCAACTCGGCAGCACGGTGAGGTTGGGGTGCAGGTCGTCGAAATTGTCGACCACTTCCTCGACCGTCACCACTGCGCGCTTTGCCGCCAGCACCGCCTCCTTCTGGATGCCGATGATGCCCTCGACCAGCACGTTGCCCTTGCGGTCCGCCTTCTGCGCGTGGATGAAGGTGACGTCGGGCCGGATCGCCGGAACGGCGGCAAGCACCTCGCCGGTGAACGGGCAGGTGATGGATTTGATGTTCGGATTGACCGCGGCAAGACCCGCGCCGCGATAGCCGCGAAACACCGCGCAGGGCAGGCCGGCGGCACCCGCCTCGTAAGCGTTGGCCATGCCGGCATGGCTGTGCTCCTCGACCTCGATCGCGCGCGGAAAGCCGTTCTCGATGGCGTCGCGGGCGCGCCTGAGCAGGCCGACGCCCGGATTGCCGAGATAGGAGAAGACGATCTTCTTGGCGATGCCCATGCCGATCATCTGGTCGTAGATCAGGTCGGGCGTCATGCGGATCAGGGTCAGGTCGCGAAAGCCCTGGCGGATCGCTTCATGCGCGGCGGCGGTCGGGATCAGATGGGTGAAGCCTTCGAAAGCGACCGCGTCGCCATCATGCAAATTCTCCGCAACGGCCTCTTTCAGCGGCAGGAACTTGACCATCGTGGCGGCTCCGGAGATTGAAAAAGTTCGCATTGCGAACATAAGTTCTATATGAGATATTTCTAACTCGGCGCTTTGTGCAGAGTCAACGCCAGCCTGGGAACGCCCATGGAAGACGAGCCAGTATCACGCGATCATGTCGGCTCGCTGGAACGCGGCTTGGCGGTGATGGAGATCCTCGCTCGCCATCCGCTTGGCATGACGCTGACGGAGATGGCCGAGGAGGCGAGCCTGACGCGCGCCGGCGCACGCCGTTTCCTGCTGACGTTGGTAGCCACTGGCTATGCGACGCAATCGGGCCGGCTGTTCTCGCTGTCGCCGCGCCTGTTGACCGTTGCCCGAACATGGCTCGGCGGCGCTTCACTATGGACCTTTGCCACGCCCATCATGCGTGAGGTGGCCGGGCAGTTCGACGAGGCCTGCAATGCGGCAGTGCTGTCGGGCGAGGACGTCGTCTATGTCGCGCGCATCCCCGGCCGCCGGATATTGAGCGTCGCGCTCGACATCGGCACGAGGCTGCCTGCCTACTGCACCTCGATGGGTCGCGCGCTGCTCTCCGGCCTGGCAGCGGACGAGTTGAAGGCTTTTCTCGGCGAAGCGACGATCGAGCGACGGACGCCGAAGACGATCACCAGCCGTGCCGCGCTGGGCAAGGCCATCGACAAGGCGAGGGTGGATGGCTTCGCCGTCGTCGACGAGGAATTGGAGCTCGGCCTGCGCTCGATCGCCGTGCCGGTCAACGACCGCGCCGGCCGTACCGTCGCCGCCATCAACGTCTCGACCCAGTCGGCGCGTTTCTCGGTCGAGGCGATGGAGCGCGAGATCCTTCCGGTGCTGCGGAAAGCCAAGCAGCGTGTGGAGGAGTTTTTCTTCGTTTGAAGGCGGCCAATACCGCTGGCTGGCACGTTTAAGTCTCCTCCAGCATGATATCTTCGGCTCCGGGTAGGTGCCTGGCTGCAAAGCCACGACGCTGATGCTGGAAGCAAACCGTCGAGAGACTGGACCGGTGGAACGGATACATCCGGCGATTTTTCTCTTTGCCGCCCGCGCCCTGCGGGATTTCGGCGACGGCTTCGTGGCCGTGCTGTTGCCCGTCTACCTGCTCGCCCTCGGATTCACTCCCCTGCAGGTCGGTGTCATCGCCACGGCATCGCTGCTTGGTTCCGCGCTGCTGACCATAGGTGTCGGGTTCCTCGGCGCCAGACACGATCATCGTCAACTCCTGCTGGCTGGCGCTGGTTTGATGATTGCCACTGGCGTGGCCTTTGCCGTTGTCCATGACTACGCGTTGCTTCTGGTCGTTGCGCTCGCCGGCACGATCAATCCCTCGGCCGGCAGTGTCAGTGTCTTCGTGCCGCTGGAGCACGCCGTGCTGACGCGCGAGGTCACGGAGCGTGAGCGTACCAGGATGTTCGCACGCTACAGTCTCGTGGGCGCGTTCGCAGGCGCCGCAGGCGGACTCGCTGCAGGGATGCCTGACCTTCTGGCGCCGGTTGGCCTCGACCGACTTGCCGGCATCAAGGCCATGTTCGTCCTTTACGCGCTTCTCGGTCTGCTCGGCGGTTCGTTCTATGCGTGCATCCCGCGCCGCCCGGCGTTGGCTGCCGGCACAGCCGCCGCGCTCGGCCCCTCGCGCTACGTTGTCTTCAAGCTTGCGGCCCTGTTCAGCCTCGATGCCTTCGCGGGAGGCTTCGTCGTCCAATCGTTGCTCGCACTTTGGCTCTTCGAGCAATTCAACCTGTCGCTTTCGCAGGCAGGTGTTTTCTTCTTCTGGTCGGGCGTGCTGTCGGCGCTCTCGTTTCCTGTGGCCGCCCGGCTGTCGCGGCGCATCGGCCTGATCAACACGATGGTGTTCACGCACATTCCGTCCAGCATCGCTCTGATGTTCGCGGCGCTGGCGCCAACGCTCCCCTTGGCGCTTGTCTTTTTGTCGATCCGGGCCGCTCTGTCGCAGATGGATGTGCCAACCCGCTCGTCCTACGTCATGGCCGTTGTCACAGAGGGGGAGCGGGCAGCTGCCGCGAGCTTCACGTCGGTGCCGCGCAGCCTGGCCGCCTCGGCCAGCCCTGCCTTGGCCGGCGCTCTCTTCGCTGCATCGTTCCGGGCGTGGCCGCTGCTGATCTGCGGGGCGCTGAAGATCGCCTACGATTTGCTGTTGCTGGTGCAGTTCCGGGGGCTGAAGCCGCCGGAAGAACGCTGAGGCGTCTGCTGCGTTCCAGAATCGAAGACTGTCGTTGCCCTGCGGATTTTTCGTGATTGACGTCGCCCTTCAAACCCAATATTGAACAGGATTATACAGGTTCATTGAACAGGTATCGATATGGCCCGTCGCGCGATGCAACTCACCCCCGGCACGGGCAAGCCCGAGCAGATCGCGACGGTTCTGGAGCATGAGATCCGCTCCGGCGTGCTCGGCTTCGGCGACCGCCTGCAGAGCGAGAACGAGCTGGTCCAGCGCTTCTCCGTCAGCCGCAATACCGTCCGCAAAGGGCTGGAGGAGCTTTCCAGTCGCGGGCTCATCACCACCAAGGTCGGTATCGGTTCCTTCGTCACCTTCGACGGCATGCCCGTCGATGACGCGATCGGCTGGTCGCGCGCGCTTGCCAATGCAGGCGCCAATGCCGAGACCCGGACGTTGAGGCTCGAGATCATCGAGGACGCCGAGCTCGCGGCAAGACTCGGTGTTAGGAACCCGTCCTTCATCGCCGTCGACCGTGTGCGCAGCAATGCCGATGACGGCCACGCCATTTCGATCGAGCGCAGCCGCTTGCCCTTGTCGCCGGAACTGGAAGACGTGCCGCTGCGCGGCCTTCGAGAAGGCTCGCTGCACCAGACGCTGCGTGGGGCAGGGCTGGTGCCCGATCATGGCGAGGAATGGGTCGACATCGAGATGCTGAGCGCCGCCGACGCAGCCATTCTCGATTGCGCTCCAGGCACGCCCTTCCTGCGTACGCGCCGCCTGACGCGTGCCGCCGACGGGCGCGCCATCGAATTCGTCACCAGCCTGCTCAACCCGGCGCATTTCGCATTGCATCTGGAGTTCTGAGCATGGTGGACGCAGCCGGGATGAAGGACCGGGCAATGGGTGCGCTGATCGGAGGAGCGCTTGGCGATGCGCTGGGCATGCCGACGCAGCTTCTGTCCCCGGCCCGCATCGCCGAGTTCTACGGCCATGTCGAGGATTTCGTCGCGCCCGTCGCCGACCATCCGGTGTCAAAGGGGCTGCCGGCCGGCGCCATTTCCGACGACACCGAACAGGCACTGCTGCTCGGCCGCATCCTGGTCAGCTCCGGCGATCGCTTCGACCACGCGCGCTGGGTCAACGCGCTGCTCGACTGGGAGCGCGACGTGAAGGCGCGCGGCAGCTACGACCTGCTTGGACCTTCGACCAAACGCGCCATCGACGCGATCAACGAGGGCGTGCCGGCGGAAGAGGCCGGACGCAGCGGCGACACCAACGGTGCGGCGATGCGTATCGCGCCGGTCGGCATCATGATGCCGCTAGAGCCGCTCGACGCGCTGGTCGCCAAGGTGGCGGAAACCTGCCGGGCGACGCACAACACCTCGATCGCCATTGCCTCCGCCGCTGCCGTTGCGGCGGCTGTGAGCAGTGGCGTCGCCGGCGGCGACTGGCGCGCGGCTTCCGAGCGCGCCGTCGCGGCGGCAGGGTTGGGAGCGACGCTCGGCCATTGGGTCACCGGCGGCGATATTGCGGCCCGCATTGCCTGGGCGCAGGACCTCGTGCGCGGCAAGGTGGAGCGGGATGCAATCAAGCTGATTGTCGACCTGATCGGCACGGGCGTCGCCAGCCAGGAATCGGTGCCGGCGGCATTCGCCGTACTGGAGGTTGCTGAAGGCGATGCTTGGCGGTCCGCCGTCATCAGCGCCAATCTCGGCGGCGACACCGACACGATCGGCGCCATTGCCGCCGGCATGGCCGGCGCCTGTGCCGGCCTGTCTCGCCTGCCGCAGGATCGCGTCGCAAGGCTGAAAGGCATCGACCTCGCGGAGGTCCGCGCTCTGGCCAACGATCTTGTTTCGGCGAGGGTCGCGCGCAGTTCCGGCAAGGAGGCTGCGGCATGAGCCGGCGTCTCGTCCATATCGGCAGCGCCGTGGTGGACTATGTCTACCGCATCGATACCTTGCCGGCGCCCGGCACCGAAAAGACCGCGTCGAGCTACGCGCGTGTCCCCGGCGGCGGCTTCAACATGATGGTGGCGGCGAGCCGCACCGGCATGAAGGTTGTATTCGGCGGCCAGTTGGGAACGGGACCTGATGGCGATTTCCTGCGCGCCGCTTTCGCCGCCGAAGGCATCGAGACGCTGACGCCGCCATCGCCGCTCATGGACAGCGGCAATTGCGTCGCCATGATCAGCGGCGACGCCGAGCGAACCTTCGTCTCTTGGCCAGGCGCAGAGAGCGTGCTCACACCGGACATGATGACGCCCGTCCAAGTCATTCCGGGCGATTGGGTTTTCACCTCCGGCTACACGCTGAGCTATCCCGGCAGCCGCGAAGCCCTCGCCGACTGGATCGAGGCGCTGCCGGCGGAAATTCCATTCGTCTTCGATCCGACACCGGTGATCGCGGAGATTCCGCGGCCGATCCTGGACAGGGTGCTCGCGCGCACGACATGGCTGAGCTGCAACACCGATGAGGCCGCCGAAATCGCCGGCGCCGGTGATGCACAGACCGTCGCCGTCCGGTTGCTCTCCGAGCACTGCCCGAAGGCCGAGGGCGTCGTCATTCGGGCCGGTGCGCATGGCTGCCTGGTGCGGATGGCCGACGGTGGCACGCGGGCGATCCCCGGCTTCGCGGTCCACGCCGTGGATACCAATGGCGCCGGCGATACGCATATCGGCGCCTTCGTCAGCGCATTGTCGCGTGGCCTGTCGCCTTGCGAAGCGGCCCGCTACGCCAATGCGGCAGCGGCCCTTTCCGTCACCCGCCATGGCGGGTCTTCGGCGCCGACGGACACAGAGATCCAGGGATTCCTGAGCCATCGCGATCAAGCAACGATCGCGCATGACTGGGAGGAAGCGACTGCAACTTAACAAGCCCATCAACCGGGCCAACAATGAGAGGAAAACAAACATGCGCATGCCCAGACTGACCGCTTTTCTGGCGGCGACCGCCGTCTTCGTTTCAGCACTCACGCTCTCCGCCCAGGCTGCCGAAGAAGTGCATGTGCTCAACTGGAAGGGCTACGGCGCCGACGAGCCGTGGGCTGTCGCCAATTTCGAGAAGGCGACCGGCTTCAAGGTGGTCAACGACTTCTTCAATTCCGAGCAGGAGATGCTGACGAAGCTCAGGACCAATCCGGGCCTCTATGACGTCGTCATGATCAACGCCGCCTTCAACGATCAGGCGATGGCCGGCAAGCTGATCCAGCCGATCGACACGTCGAAGCTCTCCAACTATGCCGACATCGCCAAGGACAAGGCCGGCTCGCCGATGCTCAACCATGACGGCAAGGCCTATGGCGTGCCGTGGGTCTGGGGCCTGACCGCTTTGGCCATCAACGAAAAGTCCTTCGACAAGCCGCCGACGAGCATCGCCGAGATGTGGGATCCAGCGCATAAGGGCCGCGTCATCATTCGCGACGACGCCGTCGAAGCCGTGCAGTTCGGGGCTATCGCCAGCGGCCAGAACATCAACGACATCAAGGATATGGAAGCGGTCAAGACGAAGCTCACCTCGCTGATGCCGCAGATCAAGACCTTCTGGAGCTCGGAGAACGATTGGAATCAGATGGTCGCCTCCAACCAAATCGACATCGGCACCTATTGGAGCGGCTCGGCCGACCGCGCCAAGACGCATTTCAAGCTGCCGGTCTCGCTGGTCATCCCGCAGGAAGGCGCCGTCGCCTGGCTCGACGCCTTCTCAATTCCCGCCGGTTCCAAGAACGTTGCCGGCGCCGAGGCCTTCATCAACTACATGATCGATCCGAAATTCTATGTCGAATGGGTCACCGAGGTCGGCGCGCCGGTTTCGGCCAACACCAAGGCCGTCGAGGCTCTGCCCGAGGATGCCTTCAACCGCAAGGTCATGGGAAGCCCCGAGGTCGCCAAGCGCATCCAGTTCCAGGCGCCGATCACCGACGAACAGCGCGAGAAATATCTGGGGCTCTGGCAGGAGCTTAAGGTCAACGTGAAGTAGTTGGCGTCTTTCGGGGAGGAGAGGCATCATGGCTGACCAGCTCGCGACCGGTTCGCGCCGCGGACTGAAGCCCGCCCTGCCGCTTCTTCTTCCTGCCTATCTCTGGCTGACGGTGGCGCTCTTCCTGCCGCTGTCGGCCATGATGTTCTTCTCCTTCATGACCGACCTGCCGCTGGCCGGGAAGGAATGGGCGTTCACGC
>NZ_RZSL01000243.1:0-8628 GCF_003997355.1 Mesorhizobium sp. M1E.F.Ca.ET.041.01.1.1
GCAGCTCGTGCTGTCGATCGCCATCGTCAATCTGTTCCACGAAGCGGCCAACAAGGCCGCCGGCTGGACGGGCGGCAGCGATGGCCTGACGGATATTGCGCCGACGCCACTCTTCGGCGTCTTCGCCTTCGATCTCTGGGGACACACGGCATATGCGCTGGGCGTAGCACTGCTGCTGATCGTGCTGTTTCTGCTGCAGCGGTTGGCCCGCTCGCCGTTCGGCATGCTCTGCCGCGGCATCCGGCAGGATCCGATCCGGGTCGCGGCAATGGGGGCGCCCGTCAGCAAGACGCTGCTCGCAATGTATGTCGTCTCGGGCCTGGTCGCGGGCGTTGGCGGGGGGCTCAACGCGATCTCCACCCAAGTGGTCGGGCTGGACAGCGTGAGCTTCACCCTGTCGGCTTCGGCGCTGGTGATGCTGGTGCTCGGCGGGACAGGCTCGCTCTATGGCGCGATTGTCGGAACGGTCGTCTTCATGCTGTTCGAGGACTTCGTCTCGGCCGCCAACCCATTCCACTGGCTGACGATCGTCGGTGCGCTGCTGGTCCTGGTCGTGCTGTTTGCGCCCAGGGGCATCTTCGGCACTCCTGTCCGGCTGCTTGAACGATCGAGGCGCCGATGACGCCGGTGTTCGAGGTCGAGAGACTGACGCGTTCTTTCGGCGGGCTGGCGGTCACCCAGGCCGTGTCGCTGACGATGGCCCCCGGCGACCGCGTGGCGCTGATAGGGCCGAACGGAGCCGGCAAGACCACCTTCGTCAATCTCGTAACGGGCCATCTGAAGCCCGACTCCGGTGTTGTGCGGCTCGCGGGCGAAGAACTTGGCGGCATGAGCCCGATGCAACGTGTCCGGCGCGGCCTGGTGCGATCCTTTCAGGTCACCCGCCTCTTTCCCGAGATGACGCCTCGGGAACATCTGGCGCTCGCTATCCTGCAACGCCAGGGCCGGACCGGCCGCATGTTCGGGACGTTCTGGACAATGCCCGACGTGCTCACGGAGAGCGGGGCGCTCCTGGCCACGCTTGGCCTGGAGAGCGCCGCCGACCGCAAGGTGGCAGAGATCGCCTATGGGCAGCAGCGGCTGCTGGAGATCGCCTTCGCGCTGGCGCTGAGGCCCAAGGTGCTGTTGCTGGACGAGCCGGCGGCGGGCGTTCCGCAGAGCGAGACGCCGCGCATCGACGCCGCGCTTGCCGGGCTTCCCGCGGATCTGGCGGTGCTGATGATCGAGCACGACATGGACCTCGTGTTCCGATTTGCAAGACGGGTCATCGTGCTGGCAGCGGGCAGGATCATCTTCGACGGCACGCCCAGTGACGCAGCGAAGGATCGGCGCGTGCGGGAAGCTTATCTCGGGAGTTATGCCGATGACCGCGGCGCGGCTTGAGGTTTCGGGCTTAAGCGCAGGCTACGGCCAGACGCGAGTGCTCGAGGACGTATCGTTCGAGGCGGAAGCAGGTGCCCGGCTGGCCGTGCTCGGGCGAAACGGTGTCGGCAAGTCGACGCTGCTCGCCACCATCGCCGGCCAGACGCGGCGGCACGCCGGAGCAATCAAGCTCGGCGATATCGACATTACCGGAATGGACGGTGCGTCGCGCGCCTGGCAGGGTCTCGGCTACGTCCCGCAGGAGCGCTGCATCTTTCCGTCGCTGACCGTCGAGGAAAACCTTTTCGTCGGGTTGAAGGATCGCGAACGATCGGCAGTGGACGAGGCCTACGCGATGTTTCCGAGGCTCAAGGAGCGTAGGCGCAACTACGGCAACCAGCTCTCGGGCGGCGAACAGCAGATGCTGACAACAGCGCGCACCATACTGGGCCGCCCGTCCATCCTGATGCTCGATGAGCCGCTGGAGGGACTGGCTCCGGTGATCTGCGACGAGCTGATGGCCGCGCTGACGCGCCTCGCCTCCGGCGGCGACATGACCATCCTGCTTGTCGAGCAAAGGATCCGCGCCGCTCTGGATTTCGCCGATCATGTGCTCATCCTCGAGCGCGGCCGGATCGCCTGGTCGGGAACGCCTGCCGCATTACGTGCCAGCCCGCAAACCGTCGAAGGTCTGCTCGGCGTGGCAGCGATACCGCATTCGGTCGCTTAATGCATGTCGCCCAAAAGTGCGCAGCGGTTTTGGCGAACGACATGCATCTAAAGCGCGTCGCCTGAGTCCGGTTCAGCCCGACGCGCGTTGGAGCAGTCCAGCGAACTGCAGTAACGGTTTGTTTTCACACAATTCCAGAGCGGAAATTGCCACGCCTTTCGTGGAATTGCGGAAGCTTCAGGCGTGGTGCCGTGCCGCCTCGCGAATGGTCTGCAGGAGGACCGTGAAGGCAGGCGAGGGGGCGGTGTCGGTGCGCATGGTCAAGCCCACCGGCCCCTTGGTTTCCTCGGTGTCGACCGGGAGGACGACGAAGGCGCCGCTGGCGATCTCGTTGGCGACGACGCCGGCCGAGATGATCCACACTGCGTTGCTCTGGCGCATGAAGGAGCGGCCAAAGGAATCCGAAACGGTCTCGATCTCGGTGGCGGGCGCGGTCATGCCGTTGGTGATGAAGAGACGGTCGACGAAAGGCCGGATGACGGATTCCCGGGTCGGCATCAGCACGGGAAACTCGTCGAGACGCGCGAAAATGTCCGCTCCCGGCTCCGACAGGGGATGCCCTGCGCGCACCACGAACAGCACCTGCTCGGAGTAAAGATGCTCGAAGAAGAAGCCGGTCATTTTTTCCGGCGCCGCGAGGCGGCCGACGACGAGGTCGAGCGCGCCGGTGCGCAACTGCTCGAGCAGCACCGCGTTCTCGCCGGTGACGATCTTGATCGCGGCGCTCGTGTTCTCTTGGAGGAAGAGATTCATCGCCAGCGGCATCACCCGCGCCGAGACGGTCGGCAGCGCGCCGATGCGGATCGGGTGGCGGTTGATCGCGCCGTCCTGCCTGACGGAATCGACGCCGCGCTTCAGCGCCGAGATCGCCGAGCCGGCATGGCTAAGGAATATCTCGCCGAGCCTTGTGACGCGGATGCCGCGGCCGTCGCGCTCGACCACCGCGATGCCAAGGGCCTCTTCCAGCTCACGCAAGGTCTTGGTCACGGCCGGCGCGCTGACATGCAGGAAGTCGGCCGCGCGCGCCACGCTTCCCTGCCGCGCAACTTCGAGAAACGTCTGCAGATGGCGGAAGCGGATCCGGCTGTCAGCCACGGTTTGATAACCTCAAAGTTAATGAAACGCCGCAAAATATCATTTTACCGAACCAAATAGCTCGTGCAATGTGCGTTTGGAGGATCGAAATCGTGCCATTCGTCAGCATAGGCGGCGTGACGCTGCACCACCGCTATATCGAGGCGACGGGCATTTTGCGTCCGATCATCTTCATCAATTCGCTCGGCACCGACTTCCGGATCTGGGACGACATCGTGGCGCGGCTTGCCGGAGAAATGCCGATGCTCGTCTACGACAAGCGCGGCCAGGGGCTCTCCGATATCGGCGGCGGCGTGCGCTCGATTGACGACCACGCCGACGATCTGAGCGCGCTCATCGATCACTTCGGCTTCGGCAAGGTGGTGCTCTGCGGCCTGTCCGTCGGCGGCATGGTCGCGCAGGGGCTTTACGCGCGGCGGTCCGAGCTTGTCGAGGCGCTGATCCTCAGCGACACCGCGCACAAGATCGGCACCGCCGAAAGCTGGAATACCCGTATTGCAACCATCGAGCGCGACGGCATCGAGGCGATCGCCGACGGCATAATGAAGGTGTGGTTCACGCCGGATTTCCACCAAGCGCGAGCGGCCGATCTCGCCGGCTGCCGCAACATGCTGACCAGGCAGGCTTTGCCCGGCTATATCGGCACCTGCATCGCGGTCCGTGATGCCGATTTCACCGACAGCGCGCGTCGAATAGCGGTGCCGACGCTCTGCATCGTCGGCGACCAGGACGGCTCGACGCCGCCCGATCTTGTCCGCGCGCTGGCCGATCTGATCCCCGGCGCGCGCTTCGAGGTGGTCCGCGGCGCCGGGCACATCCCCTGCATCGAGCAGCCTGACGCGTTTGTCACTTTGATCCGCGACTTCGTCGCCTCGTTGCCTGAGGGAAAGCAACTCCATGGATGACGACTCAAACAATACCAGCCGATACCGGACCGGGCTCGCGGTCCGCCGCTCCGTGCTCGGCGATGCGCATGTCGACCGCACCGAGAATGCGGCGACCGATTTCGACCGTCCGTTCCAGCAATTGATCACCGAGGCCGCATGGGGAACGGTGTGGGCGCGCCCCGGCCTGTCGAAGCGCGAGCGCTCGATCGTGACGCTGGCGCTGCTTGCGGCGCTCGGCCATGACGAGGAAGTGGCCATGCATGTTCGCGCCACCGCCAACACAGGCGCTTCGCGCGACGACATCCGCGAAGCCTTCCTGCATGTCGCGATCTATGCCGGCGTGCCGGCCGCCAACCGCGCCTTCAAGATCGCCAAGGAGGTGTTCGCGCAGATGGACGACGCCCATGCCTGAGGCCGGCTCCAACCGCACGCCGGAAACCGGGGCCTTCTTCCCGCGCGACCGCCAATGGCACCCGCCGGCGTTCACGCCGGGCTACAAGAGCTCGGTGCTGCGCTCGCCGCAGAAGGCTTTGATCGCCTTCGACAACACGCTGTCGGAACTCACCGGCCCGGTCTTCGGCCATGCCATGCTCGGCGAGCTCGACAACGACCTGATCCACAATTTCGCGAAACCCGGCGAGAGCGCCATCGGCGAGCGCATTATCGTTTACGGACGCGTGCTCGACGAGCGGGGCAAGGGCGTGCCCGGTGTGCTGCTCGAATTCTGGCAGGCCAATGCCGGCGGCCGCTACCGCCACAAGAAGGACGGCTATCTTGCGCCGCTCGATCCGAATTTCGGCGGCTGCGGCCGCGCCATCACCAGCGAGGACGGCGGCTATGGCTTTCGCACCGTCAGGCCCGGACCCTATCCCTGGCCGAACGGCCCGAACGACTGGCGCCCGGCGCATATCCACTTCTCGATGTTCGGCCACGGTTTCGCGCAGCGGCTGATCACGCAGATGTATTTCGAAGGCGATCCGCTGATCTGGCGCTGCCCGATCGTCGGCGGCATCTCCGACAAGCGAGCCGTGGAAGCGTTGATTGCCGCGCTCGACATGCAGTCGACGATCCCGATGGACGCGCTTGCCTACAAGTTCGACATCGTGCTGCGCGGGCGGCGCTCGACGCTGTTCGAGAACAGGCTGGAGGGCAATTGATGGCGCAGTCGCTCGACCGGCTGAAGGAGAGCCCTTCGCAGACCGCCGGGCCCTATGTGCATATCGGGCTGACGCCGAATTTCTGCGGCATCGGCGGCGTCTACGAAAATGACCTTGGCTCCACGATGGTCAACGACCAGACCAAGGGCGAGCGCATCGAATTGCGCATCCGCGTGCTCGATGGCACCGGCACGCCGCTCAAGGACGCGCTGATCGAGATCTGGCAGGCTGACGCCAAGGGGCTCTACAATTCGCCCACCGAACTGCGCGGCGCGGCCGATCCCAATTTCCAGGGCTGGGGCCGGCAGCCAACCGACATGGAAACCGGCGTCTGCCTGTTCCAGACGATCAAGCCGGGCCGCGTGCCGTTCCGCGACGGCCGGCTGATGGCGCCGCACATCACACTGTGGATCGTGGCGCGCGGCATCAATATCGGCCTGCACACAAGGCTCTATTTCTCCGACGAGGAAAAGGCCAATGCCGAGGATCCGATCCTTGCCCGCATCGAGCATCGGGTTCGCGCGCCGACGCTGATCGCCGAGCGCCAGGGCGACACCTACGTCTTCGACATCCACCTGCAAGGCGAGAAGGAGACGGTCTTCTTCGACAGCTGACCGTGACCGACATGACCGTTTCGCCTTTCGATCATCCGCTGCTTTCCGGCCTGCTCGGCGACGAAGAGGCGGCGAGGCATTTCTCCGTGGAAGCGGACATCGCCGCGATGCTTGGTTTCGAGCGCGCGCTGGCCGAGGCGGAAGCCGAATGCGGTGTGATCCCGCACGAGGCCGAGGCTGCGATCGTCAAAGCATTGGCTTCGTTCCGGCCGGACACTGCGAAGCTGCGCGCCGGCGTCACGAACGATGGCGTCGTGGTGCCGGAACTGGTGCGCCAGCTCCGGGCGGCGGTTGGCGAGCCGCATGGCGAATTCGTTCATCTCGGCGCGACCAGCCAGGACGTTATCGACACCTCGCTGATGCTGCGCCTGCGCCAGGCGGTCGAGCATATCGGCCTGCTGCTCAGCGAGAACATCGTGAGGCTCGCCGGACTCGAAGAGGAATTCGGAGGCAGGGCGCTGATGGCGGTGACGCGCATGCAGCCGGCAATCCCGATCACGGCGGCGGACCGGATCGTTTCGTGGCGGGCGCCGCTCGAGCGTCACCAGCATCGTCTCAAGGAACAGTCCGACCGGCTGCTTGTTGTGCAATTCGGTGGTGCGGCCGGGATACTCGATAAGCTCGGCGGCAAGGCGCCGGCCGTGCGCGCGGCGCTTGCCGCCAAACTCGGTCTTGCCGACGCGCCGCAATGGCATAGCCAGCGCGATGCGCTCGCCGAATTCGCCGGCTGGCTGTCGCTGGTCGCCGGCAGCCTCGGCAAGTTCGGCCAGGACATCGCGCTGATGGCGCAGGGCGAATCCGACATCAAGCTCGCCGGTGCTGGCGGCTCGTCGGCCATGCCGCACAAGCAGAATCCGGTGAAGGCCGAGGCGCTGGTGGCGCTTGCCCGCTTCAGCGCCACGCAGCTTTCCGGCGTGCATCAGGCGCTGGTGCACGAGCAGGAACGCTCGGGCGCGGCCTGGACACTGGAATGGCTCATCCTGCCGCAGATGGTGGTGGCGACGGCAGCCGCGCTCAGGCTCGCCGCCGAGCTTGCCGGTCGGATCGAGAGCATCGGCCACTAACGCATGTCGCCCAAAGTGCGCTGCGGTTTTGGGAGAATGACATGTGTGAAGGGATCTAATGCGCACGCAGGTCGCCATCATCGGCTCCGGACCGTCCGGCCTCTTGCTCGGCCAGTTGCTTGCCACCATCGGCGTCGAGACGATCATCCTGGAGCGGTCGAGCCGCGAGCATGTGCTCGGCCGGGTGCGCGCCGGCGTGCTTGAGCAGGGCACGGTCGATCTGCTCGGCGAGGCGGGCGCCGCGGACAGGCTCCATGCCGAAGGCCTGCCGCATGCGGGCATTTCGCTTGCCTTCGGCGGGCGACTGCATCGTATCGACCTCACGGGCTTGACCGGCGGCAAGCACGTCACCGTCTACGGGCAGACCGAGGTGACGCACGACTTGATGGACAAGCGGGAGGCGGCGGGGCTCGTCACCGTTTACGAAGCGGCGAACGTCGCGCCGCACGATTTTGGCGGGGTATCGCCTTTCGTCACCTACGACAAGGATGGGGCTGCGCATCGCATCGATTGCGACTTCATCGCCGGCTGCGACGGCTATCATGGCGTCAGCCGCAGATCGGTGCCGGAAAACGCGCTGAAGACCTTCGAGCGGCAATATCCGTTCGGCTGGCTGGGCGTGCTGGCGGAGGTGCCGCCGGCCGATCACGAACTGATCTATGCTAATCACGAGCGGGGCTTCGCGCTGTGCTCGATGCGCTCGCCGCACCGCAGCCGCTACTATGTGCAGGTTCCCGCCGATGAGCGCGTCGAGGCCTGGTCGGACGACCGCTTCTGGGATGAACTTAGGCGCCGCCTGCCGCCGCAGACGGCGGCCGCCGTCACCACCGGGCCGTCCTTCGAGAAGTCGATCGCGCCGCTGCGGTCCTTCGTCGCCGAACCGATGCGTTTCGGCAGGCTGTTCCTGGTCGGCGACGCCGCCCATATCGTGCCGCCCACCGGCGCCAAGGGTCTCAACCTCGCTGCCAGCGACGTGCGCTATCTCTTTGCCGGGCTTCGCGAATTCTACTCCGGCAGGTCGGAAGCCGGGCTCGACGCCTACTCAGCCAAGGCGCTGGCGCGTGTGTGGAAAGCGGTGCGCTTCTCCTGGTGGATGACGACGATCCTGCACCGCTTTCCCGAGACGGGCGAGTTCGGCCAGCGCATCCAGGAAGCCGAGCTCGACTATCTCGTGCATTCCAAGGCGGCTTCTACGGCGCTCGCCGAAAACTACGTCGGCCTTCCCTATTGATCGGCGGAAGCCGTCAGACCCGCTCAAGCGCGATCGCGATGCCTTGACCGACGCCGATGCACATGGTGGCCAAAGCCAGCTTGCCGCCTCGCTCGCCGAGCTCCAGCGCCGCCGTTCCGGTGATGCGTGCGCCGGACATGCCGAGCGGATGACCGAGCGCGATGGCGCCGCCGTTGGGGTTGACATGCTCCGCCGTCTCGGAAACTCCGAGCTGGCGGAGCACGGCAATGCCTTGGGAGGCGAAGGCTTCGTTCAATTCGATGACGTCGAACTGGTCGGGCGTCAAGCCAAGACGGGCGCAGAGCTTCTTGGTGGCCGGCGCCGGGCCGATGCCCATGATGCGTGGCGCGACACCGGCGACGGCACCGCCGAGGATGCGGGCGATCGGCGTCAGGCCATGCTTCTTCGCCGCTGCTTCCGAGGCGACGATGAGGGCGGCGGCGCCGTCGTTGACGCCGGAGGCATTGCCGGCGGTGACTGTGCCACCC
>NZ_RZSL01000244.1:0-8669 GCF_003997355.1 Mesorhizobium sp. M1E.F.Ca.ET.041.01.1.1
GTTGCGGTGATGGCGCCGATGCCGGGGATCGACATGAGTATGCGGCATGCTTGGCTTTGACGTGCATCTGCGACAAGCTGGCGCCCAAGCTCGGCGGCACGGATGCGAATGCTGCGCCAGGCTTCCAACATCGGTAGCACGACAGGAGCAAGCTCGCTCTGATCGATAAGAAGGCTCCGGACATTCTTTTCGAATGTAGTTCCCTTACCGGCGGGAACGAGCAAGCCGAACGTTTTCGTGATCCCTCGGATCTGGTTGGAAAGCTCGACGGTGATCCGGACCAGCCGGGTGCGTGCTGCCACGAGCGTGCGGGTCAACATACTGTCGAAGCCTTTTACGCGCACCTCGCGAAAGAATCCTGCTTCAGCAAGACGCGCCAAACCATCGGCGTCATTCGCATCCGTCTTGTTCGCCGCCATATCGAGAGCGGCTTTGGCATGGCGCGCATCGATGCAGATGGCTGGCAATCCCTCGGCGCGCAGCGCATGATAGAACCAAACCGACAGCGGGCCGGTTTCGAACACGACGCGCTTTGCGGCCGGCGCCCGCTTGCGGACAAGCTCGGCAATGATCCTGGGATCAGATGCGCACTTCCCGCGCCAGATCCGTTCGCCTTCACGGCGGATCGACACTGCCGTCTCTTTCATCGACACGTCGAGACCGATATGTTCTTCCATGGCTGTTCTCCGTTGATGCTGGGCCCGGCGTCCAGTCGTGAGCCCGTATTTCATCTTATCGGGGAACAGCCACCCTCCAAGGCTATGATCGGTTCCAGGGCGCGTCGCTCCCGCGATTACCCCATGTGGACGCCCCCTCACGGCATCGCTGTGCCAAAGTGGTGTCGTCGATCATCACTTGAACGGAGGCGTCCATGTTGAAAGTTAGCACAATCGGATTGGATCTGGCGAAGAACATATTCCAAGCGCACGGTTCGGATGCGTCAGGAGCTGTGGTGTTCAGGAAGAAGCTTCGCCGCGATCACGTACTCAGGTTTCTTGCTGCTCAGCCAGCCTGCAGGGTTGCCATGGAAGCGTGCGCCGGCGGCCATTACTGGGCGCGGGAGATTGCGAAGCTGGGGCACGATGTCCGGCTAATCGCTCCGGGATACGTGAAGCCTTTCGTGAAGCGGCAGAAGAACGATGCCGCTGACGCCGAAGCGATCTGTGAAGCGGCGCAGCGGCCGACCATGCGGTTCGTGGCGGTGAAGAGCGAAGATCAGCAGGCTGCGGCTATGGTGTTTCGCGTGCGCGATCTTGTGGTGCGCCAGCGGACCCAGACTATCAATGCGATACGGGGCCATCTTGCCGAATTTGGTCTGGTGGCCGCGCAGGGCCTCTTCCATGTGGCCAAGCTCATCGCGGCAATTGAGGACAATGGTTCGGCTATCCCCGAAGCTGCTCGTCCGATCCTGTCTCTGCTCGTTGCGCAGTTGCGGTCGCTGGACGAGAGAGTGGCCGGGCTCGACCGCGAGATCGCCAAGCGCGCCAGGGAGGATGCAGAAGCCAGGCGATTGATGACCATTCCCGGCATAGGACCGATCACCGCGACGGCTGTTGCCGCGTTGGCTCCGTCCGCTCAGACCTTCAAGAGAGGTCGCGACTTTGCGGCATGGCTCGGCCTCACGCCGCTGCAACGTTCTTCAGGGGGAAAGCAGAAGCTCGGCGAGACATCCCGAATGGGCGAGCGAACCCTGCGACGGCTGCTGATCATCGGGGCCAGCGCCACCGTGCGCTGGGCCATGCGCAAGGGTGCGGCGACAGATCCCTGGCTCATCCGGATGCTGAATCGCAAACCGCCGATGCTGGTGATCATTGCTCTGGCCAACAAGACGGCACGTATTGTGTGGGCATTGATGGCCAAGGGCGGGACCTAACGGGCACCGGCCTTGGCGGGATAGTCCGCTCCTCGAGCGGGCTACCAAAGTGTGAGAAGGTCGAACGGAGAGTATGGCGCTACGGTCAATGAGACGGGATCGGGAAAACCAGATCATGGATACGCGCCTTGAGCGCGCCAGATTGAATTGGACCCGCTCCGCGAACTCCCATACGGGCCCGCGGCAGGTGACAGCCGCACCAGAGGCCGGACACATGTCAGCACCCGACCACGCTCCGCGCTCTTCGAAAAGATTCTTCTTGCACCAACGGGGGCGTCCACACATATCCATGATGACGATATCGCCGGGCTTAAGGACGGTGATGAGCTGTTGCTCGACATAAGCGCGGAAGCATTGGCCGTTGATCGGGCCGTCGAAGACGCAAGGTGCCGCGAGCCGATCCCAGCGCAGCGCGCCAAGGAAAGTCAGCGTGCGCCAGTGGCCGTGCGGAGCCAAGCCGCGCAGCCGCTTTGGCCCCCAACCGCGCAGCGGAGCCATGTTGGTCTTGATCCAGGGGTGAGTAGGCCGGAGGAATTTCACCTGCCGGCCTCTCGCAGAACGGTGCGTGAACCTCTCGATTCACACCGCTCCCATCAGGCGAACGTATTCGTTCCGAACACCTTCCAATGCACGAACAGTCCGGGATTTTCCCGTGCCAGCTTTCTCAAGAAGAGGCTGGCACGCGTCTTATGGGACTGAGCGCATGATCCACGCCCTGAGCTTCCGGTTGACGTAGTCAGCCAGAGTGGACAGGGCCGAACGGCTGAACCGGCCGTAATAGGCTATCCATCCCCGAAGGAGTGGATTGAGCTGTTGGGCGATTTCAGCCAGCGTCCCCGGCGTCTGCCGCGGTATGTTCAAGCTTTTGATCGTCGCTCGCATCGATTTCAGTGCCGTGGGGCTGGCCGCAGGTGTGTAGCCAGAAAAGAACTCGTCTCGCTGTGTCTTCGCCACCCGTCGCGGCCGGAATTGATACCCGAGGAAGTCGAACACGACATTCGGGTATTTGCCCCTACGCCTTTGGTCCTTGCAATAGACGAACTTGGTCTTTGTCGGATGCATTTGAAGCCCGCATGCAGCCAGTCGAGCACCAAGCTCCGCCTTGAGGGCTTCGGCTTGCTGCTCACTCCGGCAGTGCACAAGGCCATCGTCAGCATATCGACACCATGGAAGGTCAGGATGCGTCGCCGAGCAGTTCGAAATCCTCGCTGCCGCATGAGGTTGCCACCACTCTGGCAAATTCTCTGACCAGACAAAACTTTGCAACGGAACCACCGCCGAGGCTCTAATTGCCGTGGATGAAAATTCAGTGGCATGTATGGACGGCCTCCGCATGGCAAGGGCTTTCTGAGGTTGCTGACAGATTGGTCGGGTGCAGGCATGTATTCGGCCTTTGAGTGCGGCCTGTTGATGCCGCTGCCCTGATGAAGTCCGCTGATCGGATCCCAGACAGGTCAACGCGCTTTTAAGCGGCACCCACTAAGCGGGTTTGTCCGATCCCGGCTCGACCGTCCGTCATCACACCATCAGCGCTCACCAATCTCGGCATCCTTCTCGACTGCATCAAACGGCGGCCGCAGCCTCACGTCATTAGCGCCCAAACGACCCGCGCCATTTTGTTCGCCAGGGCGACTCCGACGACGTTGTATGGCTTCTTCATCAGAAGATCTGCCGCCCAGCGAGTTGATGGCGCTTTTCCTGTTCGGCTGAAGCGGAGTACGGCATGGGCACCGACCACGAGAAGGCGACGGAGATAAGGATCGCCCTGCTTGCTGATCCTGCCGAGGCGATCGTTGCCGCCGGATGAGTTCTGCCGCGGCACCAGGCCTATCCACGCCGCCAATTGTCGGCCGAATTTGGAAAGCGACGCGTCTGTCACTGTCGCGGCGATTGCGCTGGCAGTGATCGGGCCAATTCCAGGTATCGTCTCGAGGCGTCGGCTCAACTCGTTCGAGCGATGCCAACCATGAATCTGACGATCCATCTCGCTGACTTTCCCGTGCACCTCTCGCAACTGCCCGATCAGCGGAAGAAGCCGGACCGCGCAAGCGGCGGGATAAGATCGTGATCATCGTCCTCGACCAACGCGATCAGCATACCGACGCCGGCAATGCCCTGTCGCGTCACGATGCCGAACTCCGCCAAATGGCCGCGCAAGGCGTTCACCAGCATGATCCGCTGCCGGATCAAAAGCTCGCGGACCCGATGCAGCATCAGCGCACTCTGTTGCTCCTGGCTCTTCACCGGAACGAAGCGCATCGTGGGCCGCGCCACCGCCTCGCAAATCGCCTCGGCATCCGCCGCACCATTCTTCTGCCGCTTCCGTATGGCTTCACGTAAGAAGCCGGCATCAGCCGAACGTCGTGACCCAGCGCCATAAGAACCCGAGCCCAGTGGTGTCCCGTCGCGCAAGCCTCGATGCCGATCAGGCAAGGGGGCAATTCCTTGAAGAAACCAACGACATCATCGCGGCGCAGCCTGCGGCGGCTCACGATCGCGCCAGCACGATTGACCCCGTGAACCTGAAATACCTGCTCGGCGATATCCAGACCAATTGTGGTAATCTTCTCCATGGACGGCTCTCCCTCATGTGACTTTCGACAGCCACACTATGGGCACCTCGATGCCGGGAGCGGAGGCCGTCCACCACATCAGGTCAGTCGTGGCAAAGGTCGGACGTCTGAGTTTAGACCAACAGAGGCCTTAGGTGGGTCCCGGTGCCGGCATCGGGATCAGTTTTGCTCGCTTGGCGAAGTTCGGCGCGGTGGCTGCGCCCATGGCCGAAAAGATACGGATGCGACTTCGCAGTTGAGTAAGGGGCCGGCCGAAACTCTTGCCGCTGAGCTAGCTCGCGCAGAGTTCGTTCTGCGGGGAGCGGCGCCGGCCTATCTTCTCAGTTCAGATCGCGTGGAAACTCTCTGACCACTTCGCGATCAACGATCACCTCGTCGCCGGAACGGGCGACGAGGTGAGTCTCCATGCGCCAGATATCACGTAGCGCGCGAACTGTAGCCGAAGCCATAACTCTGGCGTCCCAGTCGCCTCGGGCGTAGGACTTCTCCCAGGTCACGGTTCCGCGTGCCGAATTCGGATCGTCCGGATGGACGACGAAGACATTTGTGTGCCTGGCCGACAGAGTGATGCCAGTATGTAGGTGACGCACGGTCCCGCCATCGCTAACGACGGTGTAAGTGGCTTCCCCGGTGATCTGGTTGGTCGTCACCTCGCGCCGGAAAGGCTCGTGCGCCTTGATCACGTCCTGCACCATCGGCGCTGCGCTCTCCGGTCCTTCAAACGCCGGGAGCGTTGCATCCAGTGGCTGCGGCTTGCGCACAGGCAGGATCAGCCTGCTGCCCGCGCAATGAATCGATAGCGTCGCTTTCTCCGGCCCGGGGAAGACGATTGGCCAATGCCCCGTAGCGACGGCAAGGCGAATGCGCTGACCCTTCTCGAAGCGCTGGCCACAGGAACGCAACTTGAAGCGCACCGTCTCGGCATTGCCTGGCTGCATCGGCTGCAGTTCAAGGTCGTCATGCCGATGCGTGAGGTTGAGAATGCCGTAGCTGACGCGCGATCCAGCGCCGTCTTCCAGAACGAGCGACAGCGTCGCCGAGATCAGCGCAACCGGCTTGTCCGAGGATAGCTTTACTTCCAACTCAGGAAAGCCGAGAATCTCTACGGCGTCTGCCAACGGCTTTGTTTCGAAGATGAGCGCGTTACCGGCTTCCATGCGCTGATCTATCGGCAAGGTCGGATCCACGCCATAGCCGCACCAAGCCCCTGACGAGAGGCCCGCCGTCGAAGGCGAACAGATCCTCAGCACGTCGTCGCTATGGGCGCCCTCGGCAAGGAGGCCAGGCGACAGGGCGAGCGAGCGTTCGCCTACACCGGGTCCCGGCCATGACGGCTCGGCAACCCAGCGGCCAGGCCGCTCATCATAGATGGCGGCCGGTGGACACGGGTCTTGTACCCAAGCCCGCAGCATCGGTTCGTCGGCAATCCCGGTATCGACGCCCTTGAGATATTGGTCCCACCAGCGCAGGCATTCCTTGAGAAAACTGATGCGCGGTCCGGGCATGGCGAAATGCGGATATTTGTGACCCCACGGACCAATCAGGCCCTTGCGGATGCCGGTCAGGTTTTCGAGCATGCGGAAGATCGGGTTCGGATAGCTGTCGGCCCAGCCACCGACGAGGTAAACGGGGATCTCGATATCGGAGTAACCCTCGCAGATCGACCCGTGCTTGTAGAACTCGTCACGGCGCTGATGCTCGAACCAGTCGTGCATCCAGATGCCGTTGCCGTTGAGGCGGCGTTCCCAAAGCTCGCGCCAGCAGTCACCGACAATGAGAGGGTCGGGCGGCGTCATGGCGATCGCCCAGGCGGTGGTGCCCCAGTCCAGATTGTCGCACATCTGCGCGCCGCCGAGATAGTGGACGTCGTCATTATAGCGATCGTCGGTAGAGCAGAGTGAGATCACGGTTTTGAGCGCCGGCGGGCGCCGGGCGGCGACCTGGAGGCCGTTGAAGCCGCCCCAGCTAATGCCGATCATGCCGACCGCGCCGGAGCACCAGGCTTGCTTCGCCAGCCATTCTATCACCGCAATGCAGTCGTCCTGTTCCTGCTTCAAATATTCGCCCTTGCAAACGCCTTCGCTGTCGCCGGTGCCGCGCATATCCACCCGTACGGCGGCATAGCCGTGGCCGGCGAAGTAGGGATGGGTGAGTGCGTCCCGTTCCGCGGTTCCATCGCGTTTGCGGTAAGGCAGGTATTCGAGGACGGCAGGGACCGGATCGGCCTCCGCGTCCTTAGGGAGCCAGATCCGGGCAGCGAGCTTGACGCCATCTGGCATAGAGATCCACAGGTTCTCGATCTCACGGACCTCGCGCGGGAAATCGGAGACCACACGAATGTCTTTCATACGACGGACCTCGTCTTAATGTCTCGGGTTGATCGATCCAAGGAACGGTGGTGCAGACGCCAGCGTGCGCAGATCTGTTGCAAACGTGCAGCGGTCGCGGAAGTCTCCTCCCGGAGGACGAGGCGAGACCATCCCGATAGATATAAGCAGCACCAGTTCAGACATTGGCGTCACTGATTGATACCTGCGCCGCTTTGGACCGGAACCAACGTCGTTCGGGCCGGCGACCCACAACGTGGTCCCAATATGTCAGCTCAGCAGGCGGGCCTGAGCATATTCCTTCAATCCCTCGATACCCCCTTCGGTACCAAAGCCCGATTCTTTACAAGGACTGAACGGATAATCCAAATTGAACTCCAGATGCTTGTTCACCCATATTGTTCCGAAGTCTAACCGCCGAGCGATCCGCGCCGCTCGATCTCTGTCGGCCGACCACACGGAAGCAGTAAGACCATAAGGCGTGCCGTTGGCCCGGCGCACAACGTCATCGACATCCGCAAATGTCAGGACCGGGAGAATCGGGCCGAACTGCTCATCCTTGACGAGAGAGGCTTCATCGGAGATATCCGTCACGATGGTAGGGTTGATGAAATAGCCGGCAAGAGCTGGCGCTTTACCCCCTACCAGAATGCGACCGACCTTCTCCGCTTCGTCCAAGTATCGAAGAACTTTATCGAACTGGGCCCTATTTTGCAGAGGACCTATGGTAACGTTTTCTTCCAAACCATTGCCTACAATTGAACTTAGCGCCAGAGCGGCAAGGCATTCGCAGAAACGGTCAGCAATGGCCGCATGAACGTAAACCCGCTTGATTGCAGTACAGACCTGTCCGCTATTGAGAAATGCCGCGTTGAAAATGGCTTGCGCCACACGATTCACGTCGACGTCGTCAAACACGATTGCCGGGTCATTGCCACCCAATTCCAAAGAGAGACGCTTTAAACCTTGAGCGGCAGACATCATGACTGCTTTGCCGGATGCGGTGGATCCCGTAAAAGAAATTTTCGCAACACTGGGGTGGCTGACGAGCTCTGGACCAAGTGATCCGTCGTCCGCGATGATCTGAATAAGCCCTGGCGGAACTACATCCTTTATGAGTTCTCCAAAGCGCAGGGTAGCCAGGGGAGTGGTCGGTGCCGGCTTAATGATTATTGAATTCCCCGCTATAATTGCCGGACCAATCTTGGATATTGCAGCTTCGAGTGGAAAATTCCATGGCACTATTCCTGCGACGACACCGTACGGGACAAAGAATTGCTCCGCATATGCCTCCGGCTTGTTATTCAGCACGACAGGGCGCAACTCCAGGCCTGAACAGTGCTCAAGAAATTCGGCGCAAGAGTTGGTTTCGTTTCGAGCTTGCTGAAGCGGTTTTCCCTGCTCTAAAGTCAGAAGGCGTGTCAGTTCCTCAACGTTCTTGCGCAGCACGTCGGCCAGAGCAAGGAGGAGAGTGCTGCGCACCGTCCACTGTTCAGCCCGCCAAGTCATAAAAGCCAGGTCAGCGGCGTCGATGGCCTGCTGCAGAACTTTCGCTGCGGGTACTATTGCGGCTCCGACAGTGCCTTGCGTGGCAGGGTTTATGACGTTGAATTTCGAGCCGTCACCGACAAGAGAACCGTCGACCAGTGAGTAGAAATTTCTCGAATCCGCCATATGGCTATCGCATATATTGTTTGCGAACGTGCTGCTTGCCCCACTCATCGGCTTCTTTCCCTACTCGACATGCTGTTCAATGTTTATTGTAAAGAGTACTCAAGATCTCACCGCAGGGTGGTTTGTGGGCCTGCTGCGGTGAAATCGGACATCGGAGTCTAGGCGCAGTCTGTTTTCGGAAGCGGCACCGTGACCCGCGGCACTGCTCCAATAATATTACCC
>NZ_RZSL01000245.1:0-8662 GCF_003997355.1 Mesorhizobium sp. M1E.F.Ca.ET.041.01.1.1
GCCCGCCACGACCGACGCGGCGTTTCGGCCGCCGGATTCCATCTGGCCGCGCATGACCTGGATCGCCTGCAATTGCCGCATCGCCGAGGACAGCACCAGGAACGGGTGGCCGCCCGACTGGCAGTGGCGGGTAAAGGCCACATCGAAATCGCCGACCTTGCCGTCGAGCATGGCGTCGATCGCATCGTCGAAGGAGGCGCCGGAGACGTCGCCCGACATGGCGCTCACGTCGTCCAGGGTGATTTCCTTCTGGCCGTGGGCGTAGAGCACCAGCTTCTCGATCTCGCCGCGCGAGGCCAGGCGGTCGCCGCCGAGATTGCGGCGCAGCGCCTGGCGGGCGTCGAGCGTCATCGACATGCCGGCCTTGCGCAGCTCGTCGTCGATGACGGTGTCGAGGTCGCGGGCCTCGTCGGCATAGCACGGCAAGGCGATGGCGTTGGCGGCGGCCTCGACAATGGCTCGCAGGCCGGTGCCTTTCTTCAGGTCGCCGGCTTCGATGAGGATGATCGCATCCCGCGCCGGCTCCGCCGTCAGCGCCTTGATGTCGTCGGCCAGCGCCTTCTGGCCGCTGGCGTTGCGCACCCAAAGCAGCCGCCGGTCGGAGAACATCGGCACGGTGCGCGCCTCGTCGAGCAGGCGGCCCTCATCGCGGTCGACTTCCGCGCCGTCCAGCTTGACCACCGAGAACGGATCGTCGAGCGGAAGGCCGGTCTTGGCGGCGAAGGTCTTTGCCCGCTCGGCCACCAGGCCGCGATCGGGACCGTAAAGCAGGATGATCGCCATGGCCGGATCCGGCTTCGCGAGCCACGAATCGACCTCGTATCCCTTCTTCTGTGCCATGCGGGGTGAGTTAGCATGGCGATGAGTTGGGGTGAACCAGAGATCGGCGCCGGCGTCCTCTCCTTCTCCCCTTGTGGGAGAAGGTGTCGCCGCAGGCGACGGATGAGGGATGCTCCAGGGAACGCCAGCGCCTCACTCCGCTGGAGCACCCCTCATCCGTCTCGGCGCTATCGCGCCGATCCACCTTCTCCCACAAGGGGAGAAGGGAAAGGCCGTGCAAGGCCCTTGCTACTCGTTAATTGCTTTATCTGGCGGGAAACCATGCGCAATCTTCCGCCAAATTGCGCGGCGGGCGAAAACATCGACAAGAAATTTCGCCGCCATATCTGCATCTTGTCGGCCATGTGCCGCATCGGCTTCAGGGGCCGATGACCGGGAGGACGGCCGCCATCTCGCCCGATGAAATGGCGGCGCGGATGTGCAAATATCGCACCGGCAACATTGGAGGACGTGAGCTCATGGCCGATGCTGGAATGCTGCGCTTTCATGTGCCCGAGCCCGAGGTCCGGCCCGGCGGGACGCCTGATTTCTCGAATGTGACCATTCCCAAGGCAGGCTCGGTGCCGCGCCCGGAGATCGACGTCGATCCGCGCACGATCCGTGACATGGCCTTCTCGATCATCCGGGTGCTCAACCGCGCGGGCGAGGCCGTCGGCCCATGGGCCGGGCTGCTCACCGACGAGGAGCTTCTGGAAGGCTTGCGCCACATGATGACGCTCAGGACTTTCGACGCGCGCATGCAGATGGCGCAGCGCCAGGGCAAGACCTCCTTCTACATGCAGCATCTCGGCGAGGAGGCGGTGAGCTGCGCCTTTCGCAAGGCGCTGCAGCCCGGCGACATGAATTTCCCGACTTATCGACAGGCAGGTTTGCTGATCGCCGACGGCTACCCGATGGTCATGATGATGAACCAGATCTATTCCAACGAGGCCGATCCGCTGAAGGGCCGGCAGCTGCCGATCATGTATTCGTCGAAGGAGCACGGCTTCTTCTCGATCTCCGGCAATCTGGCGACGCAGTACATCCAGGCGGTCGGCTGGGCGATGGCCTCGGCGATCTCGAAGGATTCGCGCATCGCCGCGGCCTGGATCGGCGACGGCTCGACGGCGGAATCCGATTTCCACGCGGCGCTGGTGTTCGCCTCGACCTACAAGGCGCCGGTCGTGCTCAATGTGGTCAACAATCAGTGGGCGATCTCGACCTTCCAGGGAATCGCCCGCGGCGGCTCCGGCACCTTCGCCGCGCGCGGCCTCGGCTTCGGCATCCCCGCGCTGCGCGTCGACGGCAATGACTATCTCGCCGTGCATGCGGTGGCCAAATGGGCGATCGAGCGGGCGCGGCGCAATCTCGGGCCGACGCTGGTCGAATATGTCACCTACCGCGTCGGCGCGCATTCGAGCTCGGACGATCCGTCCGCCTACCGGCCCAAGGCGGAGTCCGATGCCTGGCCGCTCGGCGATCCGGTCGTCAGGCTGAAGAACCATCTCATCCACAAGGGCGTCTGGTCGGAGGATCGCCACACCCAGGCGGAAGCCGAAATCCTCGCGACCGTGATCGCGGCGCAGAAGGAGGCCGAAAGCCACGGCACGCTGCATGCCGGCGGCAAGCCGTCGACACGCGACATGTTCGAAGGCGTCTATGCCGAAATGCCGCCGCATCTCAGGCGCCAGCGCCAGCAGGCGGGGGTCTGACCATGCCAAGACGGACGATGATCGAGGCGATCCGCGACGCCATGGACGTATCGATGGGGCGCGACGAGCGCGTCGTCGTGTTCGGTGAGGATGTCGGCTTCTTCGGCGGCGTCTTCCGCTGCACGCAGGGCCTGCAGGCCAAATACGGCAAGAGCCGCTGCTTCGATGCGCCGATCAGCGAATCCGGCATCGTCGGCGCGGCGATCGGCATGGCCGCGTATGGGTTGAAACCCTGCGTCGAGGTGCAGTTCGCCGATTATGTTTATCCGGCTTACGATCAGATCGTGTCGGAGGCGGCGCGGCTGCGCTACCGCTCGAACGGCGATTTCACCTGCCCGATCGTGGTGCGCATGCCGACCGGCGGCGGCATTTTCGGCGGCCAGACGCACAGCCAGAGCCCGGAAGCCCTGTTCACGCATGTGTCCGGCCTGAAGACGGTGGTGCCGTCCAACCCGCACGACGCCAAGGGGCTTTTGATCGCGGCGATCGAAGACCCGGACCCGGTGATCTTCCTCGAGCCGAAGCGGCTCTATAACGGCCCCTTCGACGGCCATCACGACCGGCCGGTGACGTCCTGGTCGAAGCATGAGCTCGGCGAGGTCGCCGACGGTCATTACACGATTCCGCTCGGCAAGGCGGCGATCCGCAGGCAGGGCTCGGCGGTCACCGTGCTTGCCTATGGCACCATGGTCTATGTCGCCGAGGCCGCGGCTGCGGAAACCGGCATCGACGCCGAGATCATCGACCTCAGGACGCTTTTGCCGCTCGACCTCGACACGATCGTCGCCTCGGTGAAGAAGACCGGGCGCTGCGTCGTCGTGCATGAGGCGACGCTCACCTCCGGTTTCGGCGCCGAGCTCGTCTCGCTGGTGCAGGAAAGCTGCTTCTACCATCTGGAGGCCCCGGTGGCGCGGGTCGCCGGCTGGGATACGCCCTACCCGCATGCGCAGGAGTGGGAGTATTTCCCCGGCCCGGCGCGGGTCGGGCGCGCGCTCGTCGAGACGATTGAAGCTTGAAGAAGGGGGAAGCCTGAGGATGGGCGAATATGTGATCAAGCTTCCCGATGTCGGCGAAGGCGTCGCCGAGGCTGAGCTTGTCGAATGGCACGTCAAGATCGGCGACCTCGTGCGCGAGGATGCGGTCCTGGCCGCCGTCATGACCGACAAGGCCACCGTCGAGATCCCGTCGCCGGTCGATGGCGAGATCGTGTGGCTGGGCGCCGAGATCGGCGACACTGTGGCGATCGGCTCGCCGATCGTGCGGCTGAAGGTGGCCGGCGAAGGCAATGTGAAGGCGGACAGCACCGCTAAGGCCGCGCCGAAGGCGCCGGCCAAGCCGGCCGAGGTGAAGGCCGAACCGGTCCCGAGCGCTCCGAAATCGGCGCCGAAGCCGGTGGAGCCGCCAGCGAGGGTGCCGCCTCCGGTCGTCGCGCCGAAGGCACGTCCACCTTCCGTCCCGGGCGCGCCGCGCGCCGAAGGCGAAAAGCCGCTGGCCTCACCCGCTGTGCGCTTGCGCGCCAAGGAAGCCGGCATCGATCTGCGCCAGGTTCCGGGCAGCGGGCCGGCCGGGCGCATCGGCCATGAGGACATCGAGGCCTTCCTGGCGCGGGGTCCGCAGCTTGCCCGCGCCACCGGCCTTGCCCGCAAGGATGGCGTCGAGGACATCAAGATCGTCGGCCTGCGGCGCAAGGTCGCCGAGAAGATGGCGCTCGCCAAATCGCGCATCCCGCACATCACCTATGTCGAGGAGATCGACGTCACGGCGCTCGAGGAGCTGCGCGCCACGCTCAACAAGGAGAAGCGACCCGCCAAGGGTGCGGAGAGGCCGAAGCTGACGCTGCTGCCTTTCCTGATGCGGGCCATGGTCAAGGCGATCGCCGACCAGCCGAACCTCAACGCGCTGTTCGACGACGAGGCCGGCATCATCCACCAGCATGAAGGCATCCATATCGGCATTGCAGCGCAGACGCCCAACGGCCTCGTGGTGCCGGTGGTCAAGCATGCCGAGGCGCGCGACCTCTGGGACTGCGCCGCCGAGGTCAACCGTCTCGCGGACGCCGCCAAGTCCGGCACGGCGAGCCGCGAGGAGCTTTCCGGCTCGACCATCACCATCACCTCGCTCGGCGCCATGGGCGGCGTGGCGACGACGCCCGTCATCAACTATCCGGAAGTGGCGATCGTCGGCGTCAACAAGATGATGGTGCGGCCGGTGTGGGACGGCACGCAGTTCATTCCGCGCAAGATGATGAACCTGTCGTCCAGCTTCGACCATCGCGTCATCGACGGCTGGGACGCCGCCGTCTTCGTCCAGCGCATCAAGGCGCTCCTGGAGACGCCGGCGCTGATCTTCGTGGATTGAGGGGGATGAGGTCGATCTTGAACGGCGCGGCGCCGGAATGTGGGCTCCCCCTTCTCCCCTTGTGGGAGAAGGTGTCGCCGAAGGCGACGGATGAGGGGTGCTCCAGGGAGAGCCAGCGTCTCACTCCGCTGGAACACCCTTCATCCGTCTCGGCGCTAAAGCGCCGATCCACCGCCCGGGGGCGAGCCACGGGTCTCGCCCCGTCCTTCGGACCCCACAAGGGGAGAAGGAAAAGGCGCGCCGCCGCCCTCGCCGCAAAAAGGATGCAGCTGACATGAAAGAGATCTCCTGCAAGCTGCTCGTCATCGGCGCCGGTCCCGGCGGCTATGTCTGCGCCATCCGCGCCGGCCAGCTCGGCGTCGACACGGTGATCGTCGAGGTCGGCAAGCCGGGCGGCACCTGCCTCAATGTCGGCTGCATCCCGTCCAAGGCGCTCATCCATGCCGCGGAGGAGTTCGACAAGGTCGCGCATATGGCCGGCGGCAAGGATCCGCTTGGCATCAAGGTCGGCGCGCCGGCGCTCGAACTCGCAAAAACCGTCGCCTGGAAGGACGGTATTGTTAGCCGGCTGAACAGCGGAGTCGCCGGACTGCTCAAGAAGGCAGGGGTCAAGACAGTGCATGGCTGGGCGACGTTCCGCGACGGCAAGACCGTCGAGGTCGAGACCGAGACCGGAAGCCAGGTCATCCGCGCCGAGACGGTGGTGATCGCCACCGGCTCGGCGCCGGTCGAATTGCCGTTCCTGCCCTTCGGCGGTCCGGTGATCTCGTCGACCGAGGCGCTGGCGCTGAGCGAAGTGCCGAAGAAGCTCGCCGTCGTCGGCGGTGGCTATATCGGGCTGGAGCTTGGCATGGCCTTCGCCAAGATGGGCGCCAAGGTGACCGTGGTCGAAGCCCTGCCGCGCGTGCTTGCGCAATATGATGCAGAATTGACCCGGCCGGTGCTGAAGCGGCTCGGCGAGCTCGGCGTCGAAGTGATGACGGGCGCCAAGGCCAAGGGGCTGTCGACCCAGGGGCAGATGGGCAAGGGCGATGCGTTGCTGGTCGAGACGGCCGACGGCAAGAACGCCAAGGTCGCCGCCGACAGGATCCTGGTCACGGTCGGCCGCAAGCCGCTCATCGAGGGCTGGGGGCTGGAGCAGATCGACCTCGACAGGTCGGGAAAATTCATCCGCATCGACGATCAGTGCCGTACTTCGATGCGCGGCATCCATGCCATCGGCGACGTCACCGGCGAGCCGATGCTGGCGCATCGCGCGATGGCGCAGGGCGAGATGGTGGCCGAGATCGTCGCCGGCCACAAACGGAGCTGGGACAAGCGCGCGATCCCGGCGATCTGCTTCACCGATCCGGAACTGGTCACCGCCGGCCTGTCACCGGAGGAGGCGAAAGCGTTGGGCGGCGAGATCAAGATCGGTCAGTTTCCCTTTGCCGCCAACGGCCGCGCCATGACCAAGCAAGGCGAAGACGGCTTTGTGCGGGTTGTGGCTCGCGCGGACAATCATCTGGTGCTGGGCATCCAGGCGGTCGGGCAGGGTGTTTCGGAACTGTCGGCCGCGTTCGGCCTGGCGCTCGAAATGGGCGCGCGGCTGGAGGACATAGCAGGCACCATCCATGCGCATCCGACGCAAGGGGAAGGTTTCCAGGAAGCGGCGCTGAAGGCGCTGGGCCACGCGCTGCATATTTGAGGGGAATGTCTTGTAGGCGCGACCTCGGAGCGCGTAATCTCCCCCCTTGAGGGGGAGATGGCCGGCAGGCCAGAAGGGGTCGCTTCGACTGGATGCGACCTTGCGACAGATGGAGGTTGGCGCTCCATGCGGGGCGACCCCCTCTGTCGCCTTCGGCGACATCTCCCCCTCAAGGGGGGAGATTAGCCAGCTCAGCTCGCCAGCCGGCTCACCATCTCGTGCTGCGCGTAGGCGCCGCCGAAGCGGTTGGCGAGGAAGGCGTCGAGGGCGATGTCTTCCTGGCGGACGAAGCCTTTCGCCGGCAGCGAGCCGTCGGCCAGCATGTCGAGCACGGCGCAGATGCCGGAAGCGGTGGTGATCTGGATGGCGCTGCGCACGATATTGCCGACGCGGTGCGAATAGATCTTGTTGGCGTAGGTCTCCTGCAGCAGGCGGCCGTTCCTGCGGCCCGAGACGGTGACGAAGACGATGACCACGTCCTGTAGCGTCGCCGGCAGGGCGCTTTCGAAAATGTCCTTCAGCACGTCGCGGCGGTGGCGCAGCCCAAGATCGTTGAGCAGCGCCTTCATGATCGCGGCATGGCCGGGGTAGCGGATGGTGCGGTAGTTCAGCGTGCGCACCTTGCCCTTCAGCGTCTCGGCCAGAGTGCCGAGACCACCGGAGGTGTTGAAGGCCTCATAGGTGACGCCGTCAAGCGAGAACTCCTCGCGCTCCTCCAGCGGCGGCACCTCGATCAGCTCGCCTTCGACGATCGCCTCGCAAGGCTCGCAATATTCGTTGATGACGCCGTCGGTGCTCCAGGTGAGGTTGTAGTTCAGCGCGTTCGACGGGTATTGCGGCAGCGCGCCGACGCGCATGCGCACGCTTTCCAGCGTGTCGAAGCGGCTGGCGAGGTCGTTGGCGACGATCGAGATGAAGCCCGGCGCCAGGCCGCATTGCGGGATGAAGGCGCTCCTGGCGTCACGCGCCAGCTCCTTCACCCGGCGGGTCGAGACGACGTCCTCGGTGAGGTCGAGATAATGGACGCCGGTGGCGGCGGCTGCTTCCGCGATGCGCGTGGTGAGGTGGAAGGGCGCGGCGCTCAGCACGGCGAACTTGCCGGCAAGGACTTTCTCCAGCGCGCCGTCTGCGGCGATGTCGAGCTCCTGCGTCGCGACGCCGGCCGGCAATTCGGCCGCGGCAAGCTGGTCGGCCGAGCGGTCGACGAGCGTGACGCGATAGGCGCCCGTGGCGCTAAGCATTTCGGCGATGGTCGAGCCGATCTTGCCGGCGCCGACGACAACGATGTTCTTCATGATCAATTACCCCTGCCAATTCGAGTTGGTCGAGATCATCGCAACTCGCCTGTCGAAAGGAAGCGTGAAATCTGGCAAAGTGAAACCAGACTTTAAGCGATCCGCCGAAGGAATTCGTCACAATGCTCAGCCAAGCCGAACAGGCCCTGCTCACCTTGCTGCGCGCCAACGCGCGCGCCTCGACTGCCGAGCTGGCGCGGCAGCTCGGTGTGTCGCGCACGACGGTGCAGAGCCGGATCGAACGGTTGGAGCGACGCGGCATCATCACCGGCTACGGTGTCAGGCTGGCGCCCGACTATGAGCAGGGGCTGGTCAAGGCGCATGTGTTGCTCACCGTCACGCCCAAGCTCGCCGACAAGGTGGTGCGCAGCCTCGAGGCGATGCCGCCGGTCAGGACGGTGCATTCGGTGAGCGGCAATTTCGACATGATCGTCATCGTCGACGCGCCGTCGATCCGTGATCTCGACGCGCTGCTCGACCGGATAGGGGCGATGGATGGGGTCGAGCGGACGTCGTCGTCGATTATTCTGTCGACGCGGGTGGATCGGTGAGGGGTGCGTGAGATGTCGGCGGGGCGGCGAAGCTGCTGATCTCCCCCCTTGCGGGGAGATGGCCGGCAGGCCAGAGGGGAGTGTGAAGGAACGCTACCTTGGCCAGGTCGTCACACTGCCCCCACTTTTTGGCCAGTTGGAGACGTCGGCGGGACAGCACCCCCCTCTGCCTTGCCAGGCATCTCCCCCGCAAGGGGGGAGATTGGCTGTCGCGGCGGTTTTTGCCAATCTCCCAAAACG
>NZ_RZSL01000246.1:0-8646 GCF_003997355.1 Mesorhizobium sp. M1E.F.Ca.ET.041.01.1.1
GCTGCTTGCCCGCGTCGGGCTTGACGCCGAGCACATGCACCGGAACCTCGATGACGTTCTCGATCAGCGTCATGTGGCTCCACAGGTTGAAATTCTGGAACACCATGCCGAGCCGGGAGCGGATGCGCTCGATCTGCTTGCGGTCGGCCGGAACCGTGTGGCCGTGGCTGTCGGCCTTGAGCTTGATCTCCTCGCCGTTGACGCGAATGATGCCGCTGGTCGGGTTTTCCAGGCAGTTGATGCAGCGCAGCAGTGTCGACTTGCCCGAACCCGAGCCGCCGATGATGGCGATCACCTCGCCGTCGCGCGCCGACAGCGAAACGCCCTTCAGGACGTGCAGCTGGCCGAATTTCTTGTGCAGGTTCTCGACATGGATGGCTTCGGCGGCGCCGGTTTGCGCCTCGCCGGATGGGACTGCGGCAGCCTCCACCGCGCTCAACGGGTGACCTCTAATTGGTCGAAGGCAGTTCGTCGAACGTCCATCCGGCTAATCAACATACGCTGTACTGCCCGTTCCAGACTTCAGCATGGACCCGACAGCGCGAGCCCGTCAATCCCGCTTATTACGGCACTTGCGGCCTTGTTATGCAAGTGTATAAATAGCCTTTCATGAAATTTTCTCGGTTTTTTTCAGCATAAAAGGGCATCGATGAGCGCTTTCGGATCACAGTCCATGGCGGCGCCGCTGCGGCGCGTGCTGATGCGGTCGGCAGCCAACGCCATGCGCGACGCCGACAGAGCTCAATGGCACTATGGCCCGGGGTTCAACCCGGCGAAAGCTGCCTCGCAGCACGCGGTTCTTGCTGAACTGGTGGCGGCTTCCGGCGCCGAAATCGAATGGATCGAGGACAGGGCCGACGGCCTTTCGGATTCGGTGTTCACGCACGATCCATCGCTGATGACCGACCGCGGCGCGCTGATCCTGTCCATGGGCAAGCCATTGCGCGCCGGGGAGCCGTCGCTGCATGAGGAAACCTACAGAAGACTGGGCATTCCGATCCTCGGCCGCGTCGAGGCTCCTGGCCAGGTCGAAGGCGGTGATTGTGTATGGGTGGATGCCCGCACGCTGGCGATCGGGCGCGGTGTCCGCTCCAATCAGCAAGGCATCCAGCAGGTTTCCAACCTGCTGACGCCGCTGGGCATTTCCGTCTACGGCTTCGATCTGCCGCTGTGGCAGGGCGAAGAGGCGTGCCTGCATCTGATGTCGGTGATCAGCCCGCTGGCCGACGATCTCGCGCTGGTCCATTCACCGCTTCTGCCGGCCCCGTTCTATCAGATGCTGAAGGCGCGGGGCGTCCGGCTGGTCGAAGGCGACGCCGGAGAATTCGCCGCTTCCAACGGGCTCAGCCTGAACGTGCTGCCGACCAGCCCGCTCAAGGTCATTGCCGTCGCAGGCTTTCCCAGGACCAAAGCCGCGATGGAAGCCGCCGGCTGCGCGGTTGAGATCTTCGAGGCGGATGCGCTCTGCATCGCCTGCGAAGGTGGGCCGACATGCCTGACGCGGCCGATCCTGCGCCAATGAATGCGCGCCGTAAGTTCCGTCGCGAGGGCGAGGAGCGGCGGCGGCAGGATCTGATCGAAGCGACTCTGGACAGCGTGGCCGAATATGGCCTGCAGGGCGCCACCTTGCGCACCATCGCATTGCGTGCCGGCGTCACCGCCGGGCTGATCCGGCACTATTTTCCCGGCAAGGAGGAATTGCTGCAGGAGGCCTATACGGCGCTGGTCGGCCGCATGACCGAGCAGGCGAAAGCAGCATTGGTCATGGAAGATGCCTCGCCGCGCCAACGCCTTGCGGCTTTCGTCACCGCCAACCTCAACGCGCCGATCATCGACGCGCGGGTATTTTCGCTCTGGGCAACCTTCATCGGCCGGGCAGGTTCGGATCCGACGCTCGCCCGTGCCCACCGCGAAGGCTATCTTGGCTTTCGCAACGAGGTGGAAGCGGTTGTGGCCGAAGTGCTCGCCGCCGAACGGCGCAAGCCGGACGCAAATGAGCTGCGCCACCACGCCATCGCGATCAATGCAATCATCGACGGGCTCTGGATCGAAGGCTGCCTGGCCGGCGAGATGTTCTCGCCCGGCGAATTGGCGGCGATCGGCATCAAGGCCGTCGAGGCCGAACTCGGTCTCGAGCCGCTAGAGCAATTCCAGGAAAAGTGAGAAGCGGTTTTCCGTCCGGAATTGCGTAAGAAACAAAGGGAAGAAGACCAATGACAACCGTCGGCGAAGCGCTCATCACCTTGCTCGAGGCGCATGGCGTCGACATCGTCTTCGGCATTCCGGGCGTGCACACCATCGAGCTTTATCGCGGCCTGGCGCGCTCAAAGATCCGTCATGTCACGCCGCGCCACGAACAGGGCGCCGGCTTCATGGCCGACGGCTATGCGCGCGCCAGCGGCCGGCCGGGCGTCGCCTTCGTCATCACCGGCCCGGGGCTGACGAACACCATCACCGCCATGGGCCAGGCGCGCGCCGATTCGGTGCCGATGCTGGTGATCTCCGGCGTCAACGCCACCGATACGCTTGGCAAGGGCCTCGGCTTCCTGCACGAACTGCCCGACCAGCGCGGCATGATGGAGAAGGTGGCGCTGTTCTCTGAGCGCGTCACCGAGGCCAAGGAGCTGCCCGGTGCGCTCGCCCGCGCCTTCGCCGTTTTCTCCTCGTCGCGTCCGGGTCCGGTCCATATCGAGATCCCGACCGATGTCATGGTCAAGCCCGCCGGGGGGCTCGCGCCGGTGCCGAGCAACACCGCGCCGCCCGCCCCGGCAGCTTCGGTGGTGACCGAGGCAGCGAGGTTGATCAGGGCGGCTCGTCGGCCGCTGATCCTCGCCGGCGGCGGCGCGAAGCAGGCCGATGCCGCGCTGACGCGCTTCGCCGAAGTGCTGGGCGCGCCGGTCGTCGAGACCGCCAATGCGCGCGGCCTGCTGCATGGCCATCCGCTCTGCGTGCCGGCAAGCCCGAGCCTGAAGGCGGTGCGCGCGCTGATGGCGGACGCCGATCTGGTGATCGCCGCCGGCACCGAATTCGGCCCGACCGACTATGACGGCTATGCCGACGGCGGCTTCGTGCTGCCGCCGAACCTCATCCGCATCGACATCGGCGCCGACCAGATCGCGCGCCGCCCGGTCACCGTCGCGATCCAGGCCGATTGCGCCGAAGCGCTCAATGCGCTGCTGGCTGAGCTGGGCCCCACCCATGTCGCCGCGCAAGACGGCGCTGCCCGCGCGGCCGCGGCGAGAGAGGCGGCGCTGGCCGAGCTGAGGCCTGAATATGTGGCGCAGATGCGCGCCGTGGAGGTTATCCGCGACGCGCTGCCGGGCGCGATCATCGTCGGCGACTCGACCCAGCCGATCTATGCCGCCAACCTCTATTACGACCACGACCGGCCGGCCGGCTGGTTCAACGCCGCGACCGGCTTCGGCGCGTTGGGTTACGGCCCGCCGGCGGCTATCGGTGCTGCCCTTGCCGTGCCCGAGGCGCCCGTCGTTTGCCTGACCGGCGACGGCGGCTTCCAGTTCACCTTGCCGGAGCTGGGCGCCGCGCTCGACGCCGCCGCCCCGGTGATCTTCGTCGTCTGGAACAATCGCGGCTATCGCGAGATCGAGACCTCGATGCTCGATGTCGGGGTCGAGCCCGTCGGCGTGTCGCCGGCGCCGCCGGATTTCTGCAAGCTCGCCGAGGCTTACGGCATGGCGGCCGAGCGGCTGGCCGGGGTCGGCGGCCTCGCCGAGGCGCTGAAGCGTGCGCGCGCGGCAGGCAAGCCGCGCGTCATCGAAATCACGATCGATTGAAAGCTTGGCGCTTGCGCGTGAAGGCTCTGGCGTCTGCGGATATTTGCCGGCCGCGGTGGCCTGACGCATGCAAAGAAGGGACGCAGCCATGTCGATATTTCAATTGAGTGGCAGCGCGAAAGGCGCAACGTTCGACGCTGGGGCGGCATAACCATAAGAATACGACAGGAGCAGTCGAAATATGACGGAAACGCTTAACGGCAGGCATGTCGTGGTGACGGGCGGCACTGGGGCGCTCGGCGGCGCGGTTGTCGGCAGATTGCTGGAGCAGGGCGCGATCTGCCATGTGCCCAATGCCCATGCCGCGGCTCCGCCGCACTTTCCTTATGCGGCCCACGCCAGTGTCCACCTGGCGCACAATGTCGACCTCTCGGACTCCGCCAAGGTCGAGGCCTTCTACCATCAGGTTCCGGAGCTTTGGGCTTCGATCCACCTCGCCGGCGGTTTCACCATGGCGCCGGTGGAGAAGATCGAATCGGCGTCCTTCGCCGAGATGATGGACACCAACGCCCGCACGACCTTCCTGTGCAGCCGCGCCGCGGTGCGCACTATGCTGACGTCGGGCACCGCCGGGCGCATCGTCAACGTCGCCGCGCGCGCCGGGATCGATCCCAGGCGCGGATCCGGCATGGTCGCCTATGCCGCCAGCAAGGCGGCGGTTGCCGCGATGACGCAGGCGATGGCCGAGGAACTGAAGCACAAGGGCATCCTCGTCAACGCCGTGGCGCCCTCGACGCTCGACACGCCGGCCAACCGCGCCGACATGCCGGACGCCGATTTCACCAAATGGGTCAGCCTGGAGGCAGCCGCCGAAGCGATCGCCTATCTCGCCTCGCCCGCCAACCAGGCGATGAGCGGCACGCTGGTGCCGCTTTACGGCCGGGCCTGAAACGCCAACTCATCGGGCAAACAAAAACCCCGCCGGATCGCTCCGGCGGGGTTTTTGTTTGGATCCTAGCGAAGGAGCTTAGTTGCCCTGCTTCTTCAGCGCCGCGCCCAGGATGTCGCCCAGCGAAGCGCCGGAGTCGGTCGAGCCGTACTGGGCGACCGCTTCCTTCTCCTCGGCGATTTCCAGCGCCTTGATCGAGACCTGCAGCTTGCGGGTCTTCTTGTCGAAGGCGATGACGCGGGCATCGACCTTCTGGCCGACGGTGAAGCGCTCGGGGCGCTGCTCGTCGCGGTCGCGCGAAAGGTCCGAACGCTTGATGAAGGTCTCGAGGCCGCTGTCGACCAGCCGCACTTCCAGACCGCCGTCCTTCACCGCGATGACCTCGCAGGTGACGACGGCGTTCTTGCGCAGCTCGCCGCTGCTCGCCGCTTCACCGACCGTGTCGCGGGCCAGCTGCTTGATGCCGAGCGAGATGCGCTCCTTCTCGATGTCGACGTCGAGCACCTGCGCCTTGACCATGTCGCCGCGATTGTACTCTTCGATCACCTGCTCGCCCGGACGGGTCCAGTCGAGGTCGGAGAGGTGGACCATGCCGTCCACGTCGCCTTCCAGGCCGATGAACAGGCCGAACTCGGTCTTGTTCTTGACCTCGCCCTCGACCTGGCTGCCGACCGGGTGGCTGCGCGCGAAGGCTTCCCACGGGTTCTCCAGCGTCTGCTTGAGACCGAGCGAGATGCGGCGCTTGGCCGGATCGACCTCGAGCACCACCACGTCGACTTCCTGCGTCGTCGACAGGATCTTGCCGGGGTGCACGTTCTTCTTCGTCCACGACATTTCCGAAACGTGGATGAGGCCCTCGATGCCCGGCTCCAGCTCGACGAACGCGCCGTAGTCGGTGATGTTGGTGACGGTGCCCTTGATCTTCTTGCCGATCGGGAACTTGGTGCCGATATCCGACCACGGATCGCTCTCGAGCTGCTTCATGCCGAGCGAGATGCGATGGGTTTCCTGGTTGATGCGGATGATCTGCACCTTGACCGTCTGGCCGATGTTGAGGATCTCGGTCGGATGGTTGACGCGGCGCCATGCCATGTCGGTGACATGCAGCAGGCCGTCGATGCCGCCGAGGTCGACGAACGCACCGTAGTCGGTGATGTTCTTGACCACGCCTTCGACCACCTGGCCTTCCTCGAGGTTCTGCACGATCTCCGAACGCTGTTCGGCGCGGCTCTCCTCGAGCACGGTGCGGCGCGACACCACGATGTTGCCGCGGCGGCGATCCATCTTGAGGATCTCGAAGGGCTGCGGGTTGTGCATCAGCGGCGAGACGTCGCGGATCGGACGGATGTCGACCTGGCTGCGCGGCAGGAACGCCACGGCGCCGTCGAGATCGACGGTGAAGCCGCCCTTGACCTGGTTGAAGATGACGCCTTCGACGCGCTCACCCTTGGTGAACTTCTCCTCGAGGCGCACCCAGCTCTCTTCGCGGCGAGCCTTCTCGCGCGACAGCATGGCTTCGCCAAGCGCGTTCTCGATGCGCTCGACATAGACTTCGACGGTGTCGCCGACCTTGAGGGAGGAGTCCTTGCCCTTGGCGCCGAATTCCTTCAGCGGCACGCGGCCTTCGACCTTGAGGCCGACATCGATGATGGCCATGTCCTTTTCGATCGCGGTGATCGTGCCCCGGACAACCTGGCCCTCGCCGGAATGGCCGGCGGTGAATGATTCTTCGAGCATGCTCGCGAAATCGTCGCGAGTGGGATTTGCAGCTGACATTGTCTCTCCTGGAGTGCTCCGCATAACGAGCGGAGCGGGCGCCGTGGGCTAGCGTTGCGTGAGCCTGCCGGCGTTCCGGGCTGAAGAGCCCTTGGCCGCTCTCAAGCGGCAAGTCCGGCGCATGAAGAATGCTGGCAGGCTGGTTCGTGCCCGATATGGGTATTTTCATCGCCTCCGGCAACAGAAGCACGAGGGAAAACCCGGATCAGGCCTTGTTTCTCTTGGCCAGGACGTCGTCAACGATCGCCATCGCCGCCAGAAACGCGGCTTCTATAGCCATTTCGCTGGTATCAAGCAAGTGCGCGTCTCCCGCCGGCTTGAGCGGCGAGTCGGCTCTGCCCATGTCGCGCTCGTCGCGGCGCTCGATGTCGGCGAGGATGGTGGCGAAATCGGCACTGCCGCCCATGCTCTCGATTTCGGCCAGCCGGCGCTTTGCCCGCACCTCCGCACTTGCCGTCACATAGAGCTTGATGTCGGCGTCCGGGCACACGACGGTACCGATGTCGCGGCCGTCGAGCACCGCGCCCGGCGGCGCCTTCGCGAACGCACGCTGCTTCTCGACCAGGATGCGCCGGACGGTTGGAATGACCGCGACCTTGGAGGCTGCTTCGCCCACCGCATGCGCGGAAAGCACTGTGCGGTCGAGGTTCGACAAGTTCACCTGGCGCGCCGCAGTTTCGGCCGCCGAGACATTGTCGAGCGGCAGGCCGAGCTCCAGCAGCTTGTGCGCGACCGCGCGATAGGTGAGGCCGGTATCGAGCAGATTCAGCCGGTAATGGTCGGAGAGTCGGCGGGCGAGGGTGCCCTTGCCGGCGCCTGCGGGGCCGTCGATGGCGATGGTAAAGGTGTGGGTCATGGGCGGGGCGACGCAACCGAAGGGCGCGATGAGCAAGACAAGCGCCGAGTTCCTTCACACCCCCCTCTGTCCTGCCAACATCTCAGTTCGGCTCCAATCCATCCATCGCCCTTACTCGATCTCCGCGCCGAGTCCCTTCATCAATCCCATGAACTCCGGGAAGCTCGTCGCGATCATGTTGGCGTCGTCGATGGTCACCGGCTTTTCCGTCGCCAGCCCCATGATCAGGAAGCTCATGGCGATGCGGTGGTCGAGATGCGTCTTTACCGCCGTGTCCTGGCCGTTCGGATGAGCGCCCAGCCCCTTGCCGCCCGGCTTGCCGCGCACGGCAAGCGAGGCTTCGCCCTCGGTGCAGTCGACGCCGTTGAGCTTGAGGCCATTGGCCACCGCCGCCAACCGGTCGGATTCCTTGACCCGAAGTTCCTCCAGCCCCTGCATCAGCGTCTCGCCTTCGGCGAAGCTCGCGGCGACGGCCAGCACGGGATATTCGTCGATCATCGACGGCGCCCGCTCCGGCGGCACCACGACGCCCTTGAGATCGGAGGAGCGCACGCGCAGATCCGCGACATCCTCGCCGCCGGCATTGCGCGGGTTGAGAATGTCGATGCGGCCGCCCATCTCCTGCAGCGTCAGAAGCAGGCCGGTGCGGGTCGGATTCATCAGCACGTTCTCGATTATAATGTCCGAGCCCGGCACGATGAGCGCGGCCACCAGCGGGAAGCCGGCCGAGGACGGGTCGCCGGGCACGGCGATGGTCTGCCCGGTGAGCTTGCCCTGGCCATCGATGAAGATGTGGCGCACGCCGCGTTCGTCGGTCTCGACGGTCAGGTTGGCGCCGAAGCCCTTCAGCATCTTTTCGGTATGGTCTCGCGTCATCACCGGCTCGATCACAGTGGTGATGCCCGGCGTGTTGAGGCCGGCAAGCAGCACCGCCGACTTCACCTGGGCCGAGGCCATCGGCACGCGATAGGTGATGGGCGCGGCGTGTTTCGGGCCGCGCAGCGTGATCGGCATGCGGTCGCCCGGTGCCGCCTTCAGCACCTGCACGCCCATCTGGCGCAGCGGCTCCAGCACCCGGCCCATCGGCCGGCCGGAGAGCGATGCGTCGCCGATGAAGGTCGTCTCCATGTCGTAGGTGCCGACCAGGCCCATGGTCAGCCGCGAGCCGGTGCCGGCATTGCCGAAATCGAGCGGACCTTCCGGCTCGAGCAGCGCGCCGTTGCCGGTGCCGCGGATCACCCATTCGGCGCCCTTCTTTTCGATATGCGCGCCCATTGCCTTCATGGCGGCGCCCGTGCGCATCACGTCCTCGCCTTCGAGCAGGCCGGTGA
>NZ_RZSL01000247.1:0-8638 GCF_003997355.1 Mesorhizobium sp. M1E.F.Ca.ET.041.01.1.1
GCGTAGCCCTGGCCATGATGGCATTCTCCATTGCCGTCGCGGCCGCGACTGGACGTGGCATGAGCGCAAACTTTCATTTCTGCGGCAAATATAGTCCACAAAAATTCATTTGGAAAGGGGCTGCCCCGACGGAGGATGCGTTTGCTGAACTCAATCTTTCTTGTAGAGCAGCCAACCTTTGCCGGCACGGCCGGCCATGGTGGAATGCCTTGTCACGCGGTTGCGACCGCTGACCTTGGAGCGGTAGAGCGCACGGTCGGCCTTGGTGTAGAGGTCTTCCGGGTTGTCGGCCTCGGAAGCCATGCAGATGCCCATGGACACGGTCACGGTGCCATAGTTCATGCCGGTCTGGCTGCTGGTGAACGGCGTCTGTTCGATCAGCACGCGGATCCGCTCGGCGATCTCGTAGGTGGTGTCCTCGCTGGCGCCTTCGACGATAAGCGCGAACTCCTCGCCGCCCGTGCGGGCCACGAACATGTCGGCGCGGACGCTGGATCGGAAGATCTCGGCGACGATCTGTATGATCTTGTCGCCTACCGGGTGGCCGTAGCGGTCGTTGATGTCCTTGAAGCGATCGATATCGGCAAGGATCAACGCGTTGAACAGGATGCCGCGGTTGCTGTTGTAGATGCGGGTGATTTCCTTGTCGAAGGCGCGGCGATTCCAGATCTGCGTCAGCGGATCGGTATCGGCGAGCCGCTTGTATTCCTCGAGCTTCGATTTGACGCTCTCGAGTTCGGCGGTCTTTTCGCTGAGCGTGCTGGCGATCTGGCGGTTGTGGTCCAGCGTCGAACTGGTGGCTGCCGACATGGCGCCGGCAATCTTGTGCAGCAGATCCTGCGAGAGCAGGCTTCGATTGCTCAAGCCGCTCGACGTCTCGTCGAGGATGCGGCCGTATTTTTCGATATGCGTGCGCTCGCTCCGCAACAGCGAGGCGATGTCCTCGAGCTCCTTGGCGACCATCTCGCGGGCATGCTCGACAATGGCGGGGCCATGGTGCTGCGGGAAGAAGCTGCGCCCGATGCCGTCGAGATCCTCCTGCGTTGGCCGGTTGCTCAACGAGACGACGGCAAGGCTGAGTTCGTGATTGCTGCCGTTGAGCGCTTCGTAGAAGATCTCGTAGTTGCGCGGCAGGCCGAGCACGCCAAGCTGGCGCATGGTCGCCACAACGGTGCTGGCGATGTCGCTATTCCTGTCGGTCGGGACCGCTGCCGGTTGCATATCCTGTTCATCACCCTTCAGTGCGACCGGAGACCTTGCCACCGCCGGGAGTCGCCCACACGGGGATTTGAATCAGAATTGCGATGCGATGGCGCGTCCCCAACACGACCATCGCTTGCAGGAATCATAAATGCAGCCGCGCTAAAGTTTCCTTAATAGCCTGCATTTCCTCATCATTGTCGCTACCACAGGGGGCAGTTCGGTGCAGAAACGGCTTTCGAATAGCGCCGCTTCGGTGTCGCATTTGTCCATGCCCGGCAACCATAAAGCTGGAATTCTGTCCGGCGACGATCGAGGCGAACGATATCGAAGGAGGCCGGGATGGACGACAATCATAGTGGATCGTGCCTGTGCGGGGCGGTGCGCTTCAGGACGAGGGGACCGTTGCGCGGGGTGGTCTATTGCCATTGCTCGCAATGCCGCAAGCAAACCGGCCATTTCGTTGCCGCGACCGCCTCGAAAGATGCCGATATCGACATAGAGGGCGCCGAGGCGCTCACCTGGTATGGCGCTTCCGATGTCGCGAAACGCGGCTTCTGCCGCGGCTGCGGCTCGGTGCTGTTTTGGAAGCACAACGAACTGGACACCATCTCGATCATGGCCGGTTCGTTCGACAAACCGACCGGCCTTTCGGCCGAAAGCCACATCTTCGTCGGCGACAAGGGAGATTATTACGCGATCTACGACGGGCTGCCGCAGTTCGAGAAGTCGACGCCGGCGATCAAGGTTGCGGACGGATGATTTTGGGCGGCTTCCCTTGATCCGGCCATTGCGATAATCCCCTGCCTGTGACTCGAAACGAGGCTGGGCATGCAGCGGCTGATCGACGCTTTCATCAATTCGGTGCGGGCTTTCCGCAAGCTGGCTGCCCATGAAAAGGCATTCCAGCAGGAACTCTTGCTGCTGGCGCTTGCCCTGCCGGCTGGCTGGTTCATCTCGGTGTCTTGGCGTGGCTATGCGCTGTTGATCGCCGCAGTGCTGCTGCTGATCATAGTCGAAGTGCTCAACACCGGAATCGAGGCGGCCTGCGATGCGTTCAGCCGCGAATTCAACGTCGACATCCAACTCGCCAAGGATTGTGGTTCGCTGGCCGTGCTGATTTCGATCGTGGTTGCGGCCGCTGTCTGGGCCATCGCTCTTATCGAACGCATCGTCGGAGCGCCGATCTGATCTTGCCGGTACAGGACGAAACCCAGAATCAACGATTTGCCTGGCCGTCCCGTGCGTCCTTGACGCGCTCCTTTCCGGCGAAGTGGTGAGCGACCAGCCAAGCAAGGATCGCCACCCCCAGACCGACCGCCAACGCAATCAGCAGACGCTCGTGACGGGCGAACGCCTGGCCGACCATGCGCTCCGCTCCCAATCCGAAGACGTAGCCGACAGTGCCGAACAGGGCAGCCCAGACCGCCGACGAGATGGCGTTCAGGATGACGAAGCGCGGCACCGACACGGTTGACAGCCCGGCGGCGATGCCGCCGACAAGGCGCATCCCGTAGACGTAGCGGTTGGTCAGCACGAAGATGTTGGGATGGGTGTTGAGCAGGCGGTAGGCGCGGCGGAACCCGGGCCGCCTGCGCAGCCTGACGACATAGGGATGATCGGCAAAGCTGCGGCCGAGGGTGAAGAAGAACGTGTCGCCGGCGAAGGCGCCGAGAAATGCGGCCACGAAAGCCTGCCAGAGCACGAAGACCTGCTGATGCGCGAAGAAGCCGCCAAGGATCGCGGCGCTTTCGCCCTCGGCGACGCAGCCCAGGAATACCGCGACCAGGCCGTATTGTTCGATGAGACGGTGGATAACCTCGGTCATCAGCTTTCGGACCGCGCCGACAGCTTCTCGTCGATCCGCCTGATCTGCTCGGCCATGCGCAGGATCTCGTCGCGCATGCCGATGATTTCGCTGTGGCGCAGCTCGTCGAGCTTTTCATGCAGGGCCATGATCTCGATCTCGGCCTTCAGGTTGACCTCATAATCGTGGGCGGCGTCGATGCGGTCGCGCTCGGTCTGGCGGTTCTGCGACATCATGATCACCGGCGCCTGCAGGGCGGCGACCATGGAGAGCACGAGGTTGAGGAAGATGAAGGGGTAGGGGTCGAAAGCGTCGCGCGAAAGCAGCCAGACATTGCCGAAAGTCCAGAAGATGAGGAAAGCGATGAAGCCGAGGATGAAGGACCATGAGCCGCCGATCCGGGCGATGGTGTCGGCGACGCGGTCGCCAAAGGTCAGGTGAAAGGCGATCGCCTTGTTGGTATCCCTGGTGATGGTGGTGCGTTCGAGCGTGGATTGCAGCACGCGGCTCTCAAGCGGGCTCAAACCATCCGGCCTTCGCTTCAGCCAGCGGTTCGCCATATCCTCGACCGTCTTGTTCATCGTCTTCTCCATCGCCAGGCCTGCATATCTGCTCCCACGCAATTCCGGACGGAAAACCGCAATGCACTTTTCCTGGAATTGCTCATAGAGGTAGAGGCTGCCGGCGTGAACGGGAAGTGATAGATTGATCGGCACAGGCGAGGACGCAGATGCTTGACTTCCAGAAGATTCGAGCCCGGGCGGCAAAGCGCAAGGGCGGTGAGGAAGCGCTGGCGTCGCTGCTCGGGCCGATGCCCGACAATCGGGCAGTGGCGAAGGTCCCCGACGACCGCATCCTCTCCACCATGGCCGAGCGCATCTTTGCCGCCGGCTTCGTCTGGCGCGTGATCGAGCAGAAATGGCCGGGTTTCGAGGAGGCCTTCCTTGGTTTCGAGCCGAAGCGGCTCCTGTTTCAGCCGGACGATTTCTGGCACGAGCTCGCTTCCGACAAGCGGATCGTGCGCAACCCGCAGAAGATCAAATCCGTCCGCGACAATGCCGCCTTCGTCGATCGGGTGTCAAAGGAGCATGGCAGCTTCGGCAAATTCCTCGCCGAATGGCCGGCTAACGACCAGGTCGGGCTGACCGCCTATCTCGCCAAGCACGGCAGCCGACTCGGCGGCAATACCGGCCAGTATTTCCTGCGCTGGCTGGAATGGGACACCTTTGTCGTCTCGACCGACATGGCGGCGGCCTTGCGCGATGCCGGCCTCGACATCGCCGAAAGCCCGACCTCGAAGCGAGATCTCGACAGGATTCAGGCCCAGATCAATCAATGGTCGGCCGAGACCGGGCTGCCGCGCCGGCACATATCGCGCATCCTGGCGATGTCGATCGGCGAGAACCGCTCCGTGGAAGCGCTAAGCGAGTACATGAACGACTAGGCCTGACCGGCGAGATGTCGCGATCGAAATCGATCGATCAGGATACGATCGAAAATCGATCGATCCTAATTGGCACAAGCAATCGGCATTGCCGCGCGTGTTCGGCCACGGTAAATCCGCTGCATGACCCACGCACCCGACATCCTGCGCATCGCTGTCGCCCAGCTCAATCCGACTGTCGGCGACGTCGCCGGCAATCTTGCCAAGGCGCGCGAGGCGAGGGCGGATGCCGCCCGCCAGGGCGCAGACCTCGTGCTCTACACCGAGCTCTTCCTCGCCGGCTACCCGCCGGAAGACCTGGTGCTGAAGCCGGCCTTCCTGAAAGCTTGCGAAAAGGCAGCGCAGGATTTCGCCAAGGACACCGCCGATGGCGGTCCGGGCGTCATCATCGGCACGCCGCTGAAGCGCAAGTCGGGCACGCACAATTCGATCGTCTTCGCCGATAGCGGCAAGATCATTGCCGAACGCTACAAGCTCGATCTGCCGAACTATGGCGAGTTCGACGAGAAGCGTGTCTTCCAGGCCGGGCCGGAACTGCAGGGGCCGGTCAATTTCCGCGGCGTGCGCATCGGCGTTCCGATCTGCGAGGACATCTGGGGCGATATCGCCGTCTGCGAGACGCTGGCCGAAAGCGGCGCCGAGATCCTCCTGGTGCCGAACGGCTCACCTTACTACCGCGCCAAGATCGACGTCCGCCACCAGGTCGTCATCCGCCAGGTCATCGAAACCGGCCTGCCGATGATCTATGCCAACCAACTCGGCGGCCAGGACGAGCTGATCTTCGATGGCGCCTCGTTTGCCATCGGCGCCGACAAGACGCTCGCCTTCCAGATGAGCCAGTTCGAGGAAGCGGTCGCCGTCACCACATGGAAAAGAAGCCGCGTCGCCGCAGGCGCGCAAAATGCAAACAATTCCGACCATTGGGTCTGCTCGGAAGGCCCGATGTCGAAGATTCCCGAGCGGGAAGAGGCCGACTACCGGGCGTGCATGCTCGGCCTGCGCGACTACGTCAACAAGAACGGCTTCAAGAATGTGGTGCTCGGCCTCTCCGGCGGCATCGACTCCGCGATCTGCGCCGCGCTGGCCGTCGACGCGCTCGGCGAGGAGCGGCTGCGCACCGTCATGATGCCCTACCGCTACACATCCAAGGACTCGCTGAAAGACGCCGAGGACTGCGCCCGTGCCCTCGGCTGCCGCTACGACATCGTGCCGATCTTCGAGCCTGTCGAAGGTTTTCGGCACGCGTTGACCCAGCTCTTCGAAGGCACGCAGGAGGGCATTACCGAGGAGAACCTGCAGAGCCGCGCGCGCGGCACGATCCTGATGGCGATCTCGAACAAATTCGGCTCGATGGTCGTCACCACCGGCAACAAGAGCGAGATGTCGGTCGGCTACGCCACGCTCTATGGCGACATGAATGGCGGCTTCAACCCGATCAAGGACCTCTACAAGATGCAGGTCTATGCGCTGTCGCGCTGGCGTAACAGTCATGTGCCGCCGGGCGCGCTCGGCCCATCGGGCGAGGTGATTCCGAAGAACATCATCGACAAGGCGCCGTCGGCCGAGTTGCGCGAGAACCAGACCGACCAGGATTCGCTGCCGCCCTATCCGGTGCTGGACGACATCCTCGAATGCCTGGTCGAGAATGAGATGGGCGTCGACGATATTGTCGCGCGCGGCCATGACCGTGCCACGGTGGCGCGCGTCGAGCATCTGCTCTACATCGCCGAATACAAGCGCCGGCAGGCAGCGCCGGGGGTGAAGATCACAAGGAAGAATTTCGGCCGCGACCGCCGCTACCCGATCACCAACCGGTTCCGGGATCGCGGCTAGCATATCTTCCAGTATGTCGACACAGCCCATGCCTGACGTTGAAATCAGCTTCGACCCGTCGCGGATCGACTTCCGGGCGACCTCGGACCAGTTGATGGCGAGCTATTGGGGCGGCGCGCGCAACGACGAGATGCATCATCGAGCCTTCGCCCACTCGCTTTGCGTGGGCGCCTATGTCGACGGCAAGCAAGTCGGCTTCGCCCGAGCGATCACCGATTACACGGTCTTCGCCTATCTTGCCGACATCATCATCTGGCCGGAGCATCGCGGGCGTGGCATTGGCAAGCGGCTCGTGCAGGCCCTCCTCGACCACCCCGAGGTGAAGACCGTGTCCCATTGGAGCCTCACGACCAGCGACGCCCACAGCCTCTACCGGAAGTTCGGGTTCGAGACCGACGGGCGCTATATGCGACTGGAGCGCAACCCTGCTGCCTGACGGCTCGGATCTGGCACAACCGGCCGTTGTTGCAAATTCATCGCAGTGCTTGGGCCAAATGTCGTTTTGGCGACAGCCTGCCTTGGCGAGGTGGTGAGCCGACTCTATAAGAGCCTCTCCGCGATTCCCTTTCGGGAGGACCGTATGGCAGGATTTGACATCGTTATGCGAGGCCGCGAGGCCTAGGTCCGCGCCGCTCCGAAGGGCTTTCGGAGCAAGGCAGGACCTGGGAGAGGCTTTTGCCGTTGCCGGTCGCCGCCCCAGGGCGAGCGGCCAGCCATATTGAACCCTCCGCATTGCAGGCGCCCAGGCGCCGCCGCGGGTTTTCCAATTCGACTTTACCGGGACCGGGCACATTTGCGCCCGGATAATATCATGGCTCGTTTCAAGATTGATCTGCGCGCCAGCGCCTTTCGCAGCGTGCTTGGCTTCACGTTCGGCCACTGGCGCCGCCAGCCGTGGCGGCTGTCGCTCATCATGGGCGCGTTCCTGCTCTCGACGCTCGCCGATGTGCTGACGCCGCTCTATTCCGGGCGGCTGGTCGATGCAGTCGCCAGCAGCGCCGGCGCCGATGAGGTTGCGTGGCACGCCGCAATGACGGCGTTCTCGATCCTGATGGCGCTGGCGCTTGCCGGCCTTGTGCTGCGCAACGCCGCCTTCATGGGCATTGTCGAACTCACGCTGAAGATGATGTCGGATATTGCCGCCGACGCCTTCCACCGCGTGCAGCGCTTCTCGACCGATTGGCACGCCAACAGCTTCGCCGGATCGACTGTGCGCAAGATCACGCGCGGCATGTGGGCGCTCGACCTGCTCAACGACACGATCCTGATCGCGCTGTTGCCGTCGCTCGTCATGCTCGTCGGATCGACGCTGCTGCTCGGCTGGTTCTGGCCGATGATGGGATTGGTGGTCGCGATCGGCTCGGTGCTGTTCATTGCCGTCACCACGATGCTGTCGCTCGGCTATGTCGCGCCGGCGGCACGCCTTGCCAACAGTTGGGACACGCGCGTCGGCGGTTCGCTGGCCGATGCGGTGAGCTGCAACGCAGTGGTCAAGGGCTTCGGCGCCGAGGCCCGCGAGGAGACGCGCCTTGCCAGGGTCGTGGCCAAATGGCGGCTGCGCACGGGCCGCACCTGGGTTCGCGGCACGCTCAACGGCACCACGCAAGGTACGATGCTGCTTCTGATGCGGGCCGCGGTGATCGGCCTTGCGCTGATGCTCTGGGCATGGGGGCAGGCGAGCGCCGGCGATGTCGCCTTCGTGCTGACGTCGTTCTTCGTCCTGCAAGGCTATCTGCGCGACATCGGCACGCATATCCGCAATCTGCAGCGCTCGATCAACGACATGGAGGAACTGGTCGACTTCCGGTCGGAGCCGCTCGGCATCGAGGACCGGCCCGGTGCGCCGCCGATCCGGATCACCGATGGCCGCATCACGTTCGACAAGGTGACGTTCCACTACGGCAACCATCGGCTGCCGCTCTATCGCGACTTTTCGGTCGAAGTCGCGGCGGGAGAACGCATCGGACTGGTCGGGCATTCGGGATCGGGCAAGACGACCTTCGTCAAGCTGATCCAGCGCCTCTATGACGTGAACGCGGGCAGGATCCGGATCGACGGCCAGGATATCTCGCAGGTGGCGCAGGCATCGCTGCGCAGCCAGATCGCCATCGTGCAGCAGGAGCCGATCCTGTTCCACCGCTCGCTGGCCGAGAACATCGCCTACGCAAGGCCGGGCGCCACGCAGGCCGAGATCGAGCATGCGGCGAAGCTCGCGAGCGCGCACGATTTCATCGCCAATCTGCCCAAGGGCTACGGAACCCTGGTCGGCGAAAGGGGCGTGAAGCTGTCGGGCGGCGAGCGCCAGCGTGTGGCGATCGCGCGCGCCTTCCTGGCCGATGCGCGCATCCTGATCC
>NZ_RZSL01000248.1:0-8623 GCF_003997355.1 Mesorhizobium sp. M1E.F.Ca.ET.041.01.1.1
CGTTCATCTCGACGGCGATGAAGGGCGCGTCGGCGACGCGGATGCCCACGCGCTCCACCGGCGTCACCAGGTAGGTTCTGCCGTCGGCATCCTTGCGCAAGACGCTGGAAAAGAGCTGCACCAGCGGCATGCGCCCGATCGGCGTGCCGAGATAGAACCAGGTGCCATCGGCCCTGATCTCCATGTCGAGATCGCCGCAGAAGTCCGGATTCCAGCGCTCCACCGGGGCCGGTCCCTTGCCGGCGCGCGCCGCGCGCGAGATCAGCGCTTCCAGCCCACGCGCCTCGGTGGCGCCGGTCAAACTCTGTTCGCGATGCTCGACACGTTCGGTCATGGTCACGAAATAGTCACTGTTGTCCCGATTGTCAGCCTTGTCGGCCCAAGTCTGTGATTTAAGTTCGAATGCAGACGCCAGGAGAGGCCGAATCGCGGCATTCTGCGACTTTGAGAATGCAGGCCGGTATTTCCAACCACAAGGATCGAACGGCATGAGCGTGATGATCAAGGAAAGCCCGTTGAGCGACAAGGCGATGATCGAGGAGGCCGAGAAGGCGCTGGCCGACATCTCGAAGGCCCGCGACGCCGTCGGGAGGGTGATCTTCGGCCAGGAAGCCGTCGTCGAACGCACGCTGGTGGCGTTGCTTGCCGGCGGTCACGCGCTGCTCGTCGGCGTGCCGGGTCTCGCCAAGACCAAGCTGGTCGAGACGCTTGGCATCGTTCTCGGTCTCGATTCCCGCCGCGTCCAGTTCACGCCCGATCTGATGCCTTCCGACATCCTCGGCTCCGAGGTGATGGAGCAGGACGAATTCGGCAAGCGCTCCTTCCGCTTCATTTCCGGGCCGATCTTCACGCAGCTTTTGATGGCGGACGAGATCAATCGCGCTTCGCCGCGCACGCAGTCGGCGCTGCTGCAGTCGATGCAGGAGTATCACGTCACCATCGCCGGCGCCCGATACGACCTGCCTTCGCCCTTCCATGTGCTGGCGACACAGAACCCGCTGGAGCAGGAAGGCACCTATCCGCTGCCCGAGGCGCAGCTCGACCGCTTCCTGATGCAGGTCGACATCCTTTACCCGGATATCGAGGCCGAGCGCCGCATCCTGCTCGAAACCACCGGCGTCGAGGAGGCCAAGGCCGACAATGTGCTGCAGCCGGCTCGGCTCAAGGAAATCCAGACGCTGATCCGCGGCATGCCGGTGCCCGAGAGCGTCGTCGAGGCCATTCTGAAGCTGGTGCGCTCGGCCCGTCCGGGTCAGGGCAATGCCGACACCGACAAGCACGTCGCCTGGGGTCCGGGTCCACGCGCCAGCCAGGCGTTGACCCTGTGCGCCCGGGCTCGCGCACTATATGATGGCAGGTTGGCACCGTCGGTCGACGACATCCGTGCCTTGGCCGAGCCGGTGCTGCAGCATCGTATGGCGCTGACTTTCGCTGCCCGCGCCGAAGGCACTTCCGTGCGCGACGTGGTGGCGAAGCTGGCAAAAGGCATCTGATGGGTCGAATAGGCGAGGTCCAGGCACCGGTTGCGACGCGCGACGCGCTCGCCCGTGGTCGGTTGCGGGCCTCTTTGGTGCCGGATCTGCTGGTCGAGGCCCGCCGCATCGTCAACACGGTGATCGCCGGCTGGCATGGCCGCCGCAAGCGCGGCATCGGCGAGAATTTCTGGCAGTTCAGGCCCTATGTCGAAGGCGATTCCTCGCGCATCGACTGGCGCCGCTCTGCCCGCGACGATCATACCTATGTGCGCGACCGTGAGTGGGAGGCTGCCCACACGGTGTGGCTGTGGGCGGACCCCTCCCCCTCCATGCTTTACAAATCCGCGGGAGCCAGCGTTTCCAAGGAATCGCGCGCGTTGGTGCTGGCGCTCGCAATGGCCGAGCTTCTGTCGCGCAGCGGCGAGCGCATCGCCTGGCCGGGCCTCACCGACCCGTTCACGGCCCGCAACGGCGCCGAACGCATCGCCGCCCAGCTCAGCCACGCCGGCGCGCTGCCGGCCAAGCCCGACCTGTCAGCCATCCGCCGCTTCTGCGATATCGTCATCGTCAGCGATTTCCTCGATCCGGTCGAGGAAACCATGGGCTGGCTCGACGTGCTCGCCCGCCATGGCGTGCGCGCGCATCTGATCGAGGTCGCGGACCCGGCCGAGGAGACCTTCCCCTATGCCGGCCGCACCGAATTCACCGATCCGGAAACCGGCGACAAGCTGACCGCCGGCCGCGCCGAGATGCTGGGTGAGGAATACCGCCTGCTCTATACCGCCCGCCGCCAGGAACTGGCCGGCTGGTGCAGGCGTCTCGGCTGGAGCTTCACCGTCAACCATACCGACCGCCTCGCCTCCGAAGCGCTGGTGCGTATCCACATGGCGATGACCGCCGACAGCACCCGTCCAGGGCTGACCTCCAGTCATGCCGGGTTGACCTCCGGTCATGCAGGGCTGGCTGCCGGCGCCAGTCATGCGAGGCTGACCGCCAGTGGCGGTCTCGCCGGAAAGGCGGTCGCATGAGCTGGCTGCCGCTTTCCTTCGGCGCGCCGATGGTGCTGTGGGGCCTGCTGGCCCTGCCGGTGATCTGGTGGCTGCTGAGGCTCACGCCGCCCAGGCCGCAGACCGAGGTCTTTCCGCCGCTGAGAATCCTTGCCCGGGTCCTCAGGCGCGAAGAGACGCCGCATCAAAGCCCTTGGTGGCTGACGCTGCTTCGCCTGCTGATGGCTGCCCTCGTCATCGCAGCGCTTGCGGAACCGGTCTTCAATCCGCGCGAAAAGCTGCCGGCGGAGGGCTCTGCGCTGGCGTTGGTCATCGACAATGACTGGGCAAGTGCGGCCGATTGGGGCAAGCGCGTCGCCACCGCCGAGCGGCTGATTGCCGATGCCGGCTCGAACGGCGTGCCGGTCGTCATCGCCTTCACCGCCGAGAAACCCAATGCCGAGATCGGCCCTTTCGATGCGTCGGCCGCGCTTGATCGGCTGCGCGCGGCAAAGCCGCGTCCGATCCCGACCGACCGCCCCGCCGTCTATGCCCGTGTCGCCGCCACATTGGAGCGCCTGCCGGGTGCCAGCGTCGCCGTGCTTGCCGATGGCCTGGCGGCCAACGGCGACGAAGCGGCGTTCAAGACGCTTCTGGAAAAAAATGCCGCGCGGCTGGTCTGGGCCACCTCCGACCGGATCTCGCTCACCGGCCTGACCGATGCCGACAACCAGGTCGACGGCTTTGCGCTGACCGCCATCCGCGCGCCGGGCGATCCGGCGCCGGCGCAGGTCACCGCGGGCGCCTTCGACGACAAGGGCCGCCGTATCGCCGACGCGACGCTGACCTTCGCGCCGGGCGAAACCACCGCCACCGGAACGATGGCCGTGCCGTTCGAATTGCGCAACGACTTCGCTTCGATCGCGCTCGACGGCGAGCACCAGGCCGGCGGCGTGCGCGTGCTCGACGAAAGCTCCAAGCGCCGCCGCGTCGGGCTCTTGTCGCAGGCCGAGGCCGACCAGGCGCAGCCGCTCTTGTCGCCGCTCTACTACATTCGCCGCGCCCTGCAGCCCTTCGCCGATCTGGTCGAGCCGTCGAGCGCCGACCTGGCCGACGCCATTCCGCAGCTTCTCGACCAGAAGCCGGCGATGATCATCATGGCCGATGTCGGCACCATTCCCGAGCAGGTCCGGCAACGGCTGGTCGACTGGGTGAACAATGGCGGCACGCTGGTGCGCTTTGCCGGCTCCCGGCTGGCCGCCGCCGGCAATGACGACGACCTCTTGCCGGTCAGGTTGCGCAGCGGCGAGCGTGCGCTGGGTGGCGCGCTGTCCTGGACGACGCCGCAGCAGGTCACCGAATTCCCGAAGAACGGCCCGTTCGCCGATCTCGCGCCGCCAACCGAGGTGACGGTCAGCCGGCAGGTGCTCGCCGAACCCACGCCCGACATCGTCGAGCGCACCTGGGCGACGCTGGCCGACGGCACGCCGCTGGTGACAGGTATGAAGAAGGGCAAGGGCACGCTCGTGCTCTTCCACGTTACACCCGAAGCGACCTGGTCGAACCTGCCGATCTCCGGCAGCTTCGTCGAGATGCTGAGGCGCATCGTGCAACTGTCGCGCAACCAGGGCGCGGCGGTCGCCAATGCCGAGGCCACGGCCGCATCGCTGGCGCCCTATCGCATGATCGGCGCCGACGGCGCGCTGGTGCCGCCGACGCCCGATGCGCGGCCGCTCGTGCCGGGCGCCGGGCCGTTGCCGGTGACCCTGGAAAACCCGCCCGGCCTCTACGGCTCGGAGACAGGCGTCTTCGCCCATAACCTGCTCAATGCCTCCAGCACGTTCACACCGCTTGCCCGGCCGCAGATCTCGCTGCCGGTGACCGCCATCCCCTACGCCTTCGACGAATCGGAGAATCTGAAAGGTCCGCTGGTCACGCTGGCCCTCCTGCTGATGCTGCTCGACACGCTTGCCGTCTTGTGGATGGGCGGGCTGTTGTCGCGCCGGCCGCGACGCGCCGCGGCGACCGCTGCTGCCGTGCTGATCGTGCTTGGCGGGCTCTTCGGCCATACCGATCTTGCCCGCGCGGACGATTCGAAGCCCGGCGACTCCCAGGCTATCGAGGATATTTCGAAAACCCGCATCGCCTATGTGATCACCGGCGAGCCCGGCGTCGATTCGATCAGCCGCGCCGGACTCGAGGGCCTGACCCGCTTCCTGGTCGAGAAGACGGCGCTGGAGCCCGGCCCGCCGGCCGGCGTCGACATCGCCAAGGATGAGTTGACCTTCTATCCGCTGATCTATTGGCCGATCGACGCCACCGCGCCGATGCCGAGCGAAGCGGCGATCGCCCGCATCGACGCCTACATGCAGCAGGGCGGAACGGTTCTCTTCGACACGCGCGACCAGTTCTCCAACGGCATCGACGCGGGCTCGGCAAGCCCCGCCACCGAACGGCTGCGCGACATCCTCGCCAATCTCAACGTGCCGCCGCTGGAGCCCGTGCCGTCGGACCATGTGCTGACGAAATCCTTCTTCATCCTTCCGGAGTTTCCGGGCCGGTTCAACGGCAGCCCGCTCTGGGTTGAGGCCTCGCTCGACGCCAGTAATACCGAGAACCGTCCGGTGCGCACCGGCGACGGCGTTTCGCCGATCATGATCACCGCCAACGATTTCGCCGGCGCCTGGGCCGTCGACGAGAACGGCGACCCGATGCTGCCGACCGTGCCGCCGGATCCGATGCAGCGCGTCTACGCGCTGCGCGCCGGCGTCAACATCATGATGTACATGCTGACCGGCAACTACAAATCCGACCAGGTCCATGTGCCCATCCTGCTCGAACGGCTGGGGCAGTAGTTCATGAACTGGTCGATCTCCTTCGAACCGCTCGTCTCCTGGCCGCTGTTCGGCCTTGTCATCGCGCCGCTGCTGTTGCTTGCGCTGGCCGGCCTGTGGTTCCGCCGGCGAGGCTCGTTCCTGCGCTTCATCGCCCTCGTCGCGCTCGGCGCGGCCCTCCTCAACCCGGTTTTCCTCGATGAAGAACGCGAAGCGCTGAAGAGCGTCGTTGCGGTCATCGTCGACCGCAGCCAGAGCCAGGACATCGGCGACCGCACCAAGCAGACCGACGAGGCGCTGGCCGGTCTTCAGCAGCGTCTCGGCCGCTTCAAGCAGTTTGACGTGCGCATCGTCGACGCCGGCAAGTCGGAAGTCGCCGACGAGCGCACCGAAACCAGGCTGTTCAGCGCGCTGGAGGGCGCTTTCCGCGACGTTCCGCCCTCACGCATCGGCGGCGCGGTCATGATCACCGACGGCGAGGTGCATGACGCGCCGGCCGGCGCTCCGGACTTCAACGCGCCGCTGCATGCGCTGATCACCGGCAACGAGCATGAGAAGGACCGCCGCATCCGCTTCGAGAACGCGCCGCGCTTCGGCCTCGTCGGCAAGCCGCTCGACATGAGCTACCGCGTCATCGCGAGCGACGGCCAGACCGGCCCCGTCGATGTGCGGGTTTCGGTCAATGGCGAGCAGGTTTCGGTCGAGCATGCGACCATCGGCCAGCCGATGAAGCTTGAGGTCACCATCCCCAATGCCGGCCGCAACATCGTCCAGCTCGGCATCGACCATGAGCCGGGCGAACTGACCGACGCCAACAACCGCGCCATCGCGCTCGTCGACGGCATTCGCGAGAACCTGCGCGTGCTCCTGGTCTCCGGCGAGCCGCATGCCGGCGAGCGCACATGGCGCAATCTGTTGAAATCCGACGCGTCGGTCGACCTTGTCCATTTCACGATTCTGCGTCCGCCGGAAAAACAGGACGGCACGCCGATCAACGAACTGTCGCTGATCGCCTTTCCGACGCGCGAACTGTTCGTCGAGAAGATCAAGGATTTCGATCTGATCATCTTCGACCGCTATCAGCACCGCGACGTGCTGCCGATCCTCTATTACGACTACATCTCCGAATATGTCGAAAAAGGCGGCGCGTTGCTGATCGCCGCCGGCCCCGAATATGCCGGAGAGAGCTCGATTGCCCGCACGCCGCTGATGTCGGCCCTGCCGGCGATGCCCAGCGGCGAGGTCGTCGACAAGGCCTTCTATCCGCGTCTCACCGATCTCGGCCAGCGTCACCCCGTCACGCGCGGGCTCGACGGCTCGGCCACCGAGCCGCCGCGCTGGAGCCGCTGGTTCCGCACCATCGGCGTCAAGAATCCCGAGGGCGAGGTGGTGATGAAAGGGGCCGAAGACCGCCCGCTGCTTGTGCTCGACCGCAAGGGCGAAGGCCGGGTCGGCATGCTGCTTTCCGACCAGGGCTGGTTGTGGGCGCGGGGCTTCGAAGGCGGCGGGCCGCATGTGCAGCTCTATCGCCGCATCGCCCATTGGCTGATGAAGGAGCCCGAACTGGAAGAGGAACGGCTGACCGCCGATGGTCGCGGCATGGTGCTGGAGATCCGCCGCCAGACGATGAGCGACGATCCTGGTCCCGCCCAGGTGATCACGCCTTCCGGCAAGGCGATGACGGTCAGGCTGCAGAAGTCCGAGCCCGGCATTTTCACGGGCAGCCTGCAGACCAGCGAGATCGGCCTCTATCAGGTGGGCAATGGCGATCTCACCGCTCTTGCCCATGTTGGTCCGATCAACGCGCCGGAATTCTCCGACGTCGTCTCTACGGAAGACAAGTTGAAAGCATCGGCTGAGGCGACCGGAGGCAGCGTGCGCAGGCTGGCGCCGTCGTCCATGCTCGGCAACCTTTCCGGCGGCGTGGCCCTGCCTTCCATCGTGCCGGTCCGCTCCTCGGGCGCGGCGTCGGGCGATGACTGGATCGGCCTTCGCACCACCGACGACAGCACGCTGAAGGCCGTCTCGCGCGTGCCGCTGTTCGGCGGCTTCCTCGGTCTCGGCCTGCTGCTGCTGGCGATCGGCTCGATGTGGTATCGCGAAGGCAGGTAGCGGCACCTCTCCTTCTCCCCTTTGTTTGGACCGGGGACATCGCGAACAGGTGTGCGAGGACATCGCGAACAGTTTTGCGCGTTTTGCGCGAGGGGGTTCGGGATGCCATTCGAGGCCAGAAGCGTGATGAGCCAGAAAGAAGAGTTCGTGAGATTGGCGCTGGCGCCTGGCGCCAATGTGAGCGCGTTGTGCCGGCGCTTCGGCATTGGCCGGACCTGTGGCCACAAGTTGCTTTCGCGCTATCGGATGGAAGGGGCGGCCGGCCTGGCGGAGCAGTCTCGGCGACCACTGTCGAGCCCGGCACGCAGCGCGCCGGAGGTGGAGGCGGCAGCCGTTTCGGTGCGTGTGGCGCATCCAGCCTGGGGTGGGCGCAAGATCGCGCGGGTGCTTGCCCGCGAAGGCATCGGCACGCCGGCGGCCTCGACGGTCACCGGCATCCTGCGCCGCAACGGTATCGAGCTGGGGGCTTTGGGCGGCGGAGCCCAGCCTTTCATTCGCTTCGAGCATGCCGCCCCCAACCACCTGTGGCAGATGGACTTCAAGGGCCACGTTGCCTTGCGCGCCGGCCGGCTGCATCCGCTTACCGTGCTCGACGACCATTCGCGCTTCTCGATCGCGCTGTCGGCCTGCGCCGACCAGACCACCGAAACCGTAAAAGCCCGGCTGATCGCCGCCTTCCGTCGCTATGGCCTGCCGTGGCGCATCGCCACAGACAATGGTCCGCCTTGGGGCGATGGCGGCCGCAACGACTTCACCTTGCTCACCGTCTGGCTGATCGAGATTGGCATCGCCGTCAGCCACTCCAGGCCTTGCCATCCGCAGACGCTCGGCAAGGACGAGCGCTTCCATCGTTCGCTCAAGGCCGAGGCATTGCAGGGACCGCCCTTCGCCAATCTCGCCGAGGCTCAGGATGCATTCGACCAGTGGCGCCACGTCTACAACGCCCAGCGTCCCCACGATGCCTTGGGCGGCGGCGTGCCGCTCGATCGCTACCAGGCCTCGCCGCGCCAGTATCGCGAAACAGTCGAGCCGTTCGAATATGCCAAGCACGATCTCATCCGCCGCGTTCAGCAGCACGGCTTCGTCTCCATTCTCGGCCGAACCATACGCTTGTGCCGGGCCTTCGCCGGAAAGTCCGTCGCTTTCCGCCCCACCGCCACCGACGGCGTCTTCGACGCCTGGTTCAGACATCAGAAAATAGAAACCATCGACCTCA
>NZ_RZSL01000249.1:0-8620 GCF_003997355.1 Mesorhizobium sp. M1E.F.Ca.ET.041.01.1.1
GCGTGGCGCTGACGCGCCGCGGCGGCGAGCTCATCGCCAATGCCCGCCGCATCGTCTCGCTGCTCGACGAGACGGCGGCGTCGCTGGTGGCGCCACCGCTCGGCGGGCTGGTGCGCATCGGGATACCCGCCGAATATGGCCGCTCGATCCTGTCGCGGGCGCTTGGCGAGTTCGCCAAGCGTCATCCGCGCGTGGAAGTCACTGTGCGCTACGCCCATTCGGCCTCGCAGGTGAAAGCGCTGGCGGCGGGGGAGCTCGACCTCGCCGTGGTGTTCGAATGGGAAGGTTTTTCCGGCGGCGAGGTGCTGATGCACGATCCGACGGTGTGGGTGACATCGATGCTGCACCATATGCATGAGGAGCGGCCGGTGCCGATCGCGCTCTACAGCCGCGACGGCTGGTGCCGCGACTTTGCGATCAAATCGCTGCAGCAGCGCGGTCTCGACTACCGCGTCGCCTATACCAGCGACACCAATGGCGGCCTGACGCTCGCGGTCACTTCCGGTTTGGCGATCGCGCCGATCTCGCGCAGCAACATCCCGCCCGACTGCCGCGAGCTGACGGCCGCCGACGGCTTCGGCGACATCGATTCCTCCAATGTGGTGCTGCACCGCAATCCGCTGGCGGCGGGCGAAGCGATCGACGGCATGGAGAACGCGATCCGCGAGGCTTTCATGCTGACCAGGCAAACCGCGCCGGCAGCATAGATGCCGGCTGCGGCGATCCTGGGGGACCGCCGCCTATTTCAGTTCGAGCAGCCGCTCGAGATAACTGCGCTCTATGTCCGGGCTCAGCGCGTTGCCGAGGCGCTTGCGGATCGCTTCGAGAATCTGGCGGGCGCGCTGCACGTCGATCTCGTCCGGCACCTTGACGGAGTTGCCGTCGTCGGAACCCTTGGTGGCGCGCGGCCGGCCGAGCGGATCGCGGTCGGCGTCCTGCTGGCGCCCGCCCTGCTCGCTGCCGCCCTGGTCGCCCTGCATGGCCTGCATCTGCTTCATCATGTCCTTGGCGCCTCGGCGCAGCGCCTCCAGCGCGCGGCCCTGGTGGCCGACGGCCTCGTCGCCGTTGCCCTCGCCAAGCGACTGCTCGGCATCGCCCATGGATTTGCCGGCCTCGCCGAAGCCCTCATTGGGCTGCATGCCCATGCCTTCGAGGCCCTTCTTCAGCTTGTCGAGGTCGCTCTGCAACTGGCCCTGGCCCTCCTGCAGTTGCTTCAGCGCGTCGGCCAGATCCTTTGGCGACATCCCCGGCCGGCCGAGCGGATCGCGGTCGTCGCCGGGCTTCTGCCCGTCCTGAGACTGGCCCTGCTCGCCATCCTCGCCCATCTGCTGGTCGCCGTTTTGGCCACGCTGGCCGCGCTGCATCTGGTCGAGGCGGAAAGTGTCGTTCATCATCTCCTGCTGGCGCCGCATGATCTCGCCCAGCTTGTCCATCTGCTGGCGCATCTCGCTGTCCTGCTCGCCGCCCTGCTGCTGGCGGCCGGCCTGCAGGTTGTTCATCATGTCCTGCAGCTCCGACAGAAGCTGCTGGGCCCTGTCGCGGTCACCGGATTTGGCGAGGTTTTCGATCTCGTCCATCATCCGGTCGATATCGCTCTGGCGCAGTTCCCGGCCGTTCTGCTGCATCTGCGGCGCGTTCGGGTTCTGCTGCGCGCGCTGGGCGAACTCCTGCAGGAACTGGTTCATCGCTTCGCGCAGTTCCTTCATCGCCTTGTCGAGCTCTTCGTCGCTGGCGCCGTTCTTGATGGCGTCCTGCAGCGCCTGCTGCGCCTGGCGCAGCCGCCGCTCGGCGGCCGACAGGTTGCCTTCCTCGATGCCGAGCGCGATCTCCCACAAATAGGACACCTCGTTGCGCAACTGGTCATCGCTGCCTGCGAGCTTCAGCCGGCTCCTCGCGCTCATGATCGCGAGATAATGCGACATGTTGTCGAAAGTATCCTCGGGGCGCAGCGTGATCGCGTCCATCAGGTCGAGCACGCGCGGCCTGGCGTTGGTGTCGAGCGCCAGCAGCCGGCGCTGCTCGATCACGGCGCGGGCCAGCGGATTGGAGAAGGGGCGCTCCGGCATCACCAGCGTCTTGGTTTCGCTGGTGGCGGTGTGGCCGGCATCGTCCGTGGCGGTGAGCGACAGCTTTATGGTGCTGCCGGCCCAGACATGCTCGGTCAGATCCTTGGTCGTCTTGGCCGCGTTCGCCTTGCCACCGCGGCGCGGCAGCGTCAGCGGCATGTCGGGCGGGCCATAGAGCGGATGGGCATCGGCCGGCGGCGGATCCGACAGCTCGAAGACAGCCTTGGCGGAAGCCGCGCCATAGTCGTCATCGATCTGGTAGTTGAGCTCGATGGCGCCATTGACGGCGCGCTTCGGTTCGCCGACGAAACGGATCGTCGGAGGCTTGTCCGGGATGATGGCAAACGCCCAGTGGCCGAGATCGTCCTCACCGGACTTCAGCGTCAGCACGCCATCGGTGCTCAGCTTGCCGGAGAACTGGCGCACTTTGAGCTGGGCAGCGGCTGGGGGCGCCGGCTGGGCGGCGGCGGGCGTGACACCCTTCGGCACGGCCGGCTCGATGGCGCGGGCATTGCCGCTTACATCGGCATAGTTCAGCGTTTCCTCGCCCGAGCCGCCGGTGACGCGCAGCGACACGTCGCTGCCTTGCGGGATGCTGAAGGTCTGCGCGGCCTGATTGGCGTCGGCGGTCAGAAACAGCGGCGGCTTGCCGGTATAGGCGGGCGGTGTCACCCAGGCATCGATGCGCGGCGGCACGGTATCGCGCGCTGCCCCGGCGACGAAGCCGTCGCTGATCCGGCCGCCGAAAGGCCCGAACGAGAAGGCGAAGGCGGTGACGAAGAGCAGTCCCACCAGGGCCCGCAGGCCCCAGCGATCGTAGTCCGGCACGCTTGTGCGCGGCCTGTCGGCGCCGAGGCTGGAGAGCCGCTCCGCCATGCGCTTCTGGTGCTCACGCCAGAGCGCCTGCGAGAAAACGCTCTCCGCGCCGCTCGGCCGGTCAGTCTGCACCTGCACGGGGCTGTGCAGCAACTCGTTCGCGGCCTCGATGCGCCGGTCGACCTCGGCGGAGGACGGCATGCGGAAGAAGCGCAGCGGATAGAGCGCCGCCAGCGCCGATACGCCAAAGAGGATCAGGAGACCGATCCGCGCAGGATCCGGCAGGCGCTGGAACAGGCCCAACCACGAGACGCTGAGGAACAGGCCGGCGACGACTGCCAGCGGCAGCAGCAACGGCCAGCCACGCTCGAAGATCATCGAGGTTCGCGTCGCCAGCCGGCTGAGCGCCAGACGCCCGGCCAGACCGCGTTCGCTGGAAATGGGTCGTTCCGTCATCGGCCCTTCCTGCCCGGGCGGGATGGCCCGGACCTCATGAGCAGAATACCAGCAAACACGGCAAAGGCGAGGCGGGTTCCAAAATCGTGAAGAGGTTAGCCCCCGTTATGGTCAGAAATTCGCGGGATTTGTGTTGGAGCCGCAGACCAGAACGGCAACGCGCTCGTCCGGCGACGGCTCGTAGCGGCCCGAAAGCATCGCCGCGAAGGCGGCGGCGCCGCCGGGCTCGGCAATGATTCGCGCGCGGTCCCAGAGCGCTTTCTGCGCCGCCACGATGTCGTCGTCGCCGACCAGGATCGAGCGCTCGACAAAGGCCTCGGCGATCGGGAACATCATTTCGCCGACACGCTTCGGCGCCAACGAATCGGCGGCAATTCCCTCGGCCGGCGCATCGACCGGCTTGCCGGCCTCGAACGCGCGGAAAAGCGTCGGCGCTCCCTCGGGTTCGATGGCGATAATACGGATGCGGCCAGCGAACCAGGCTGCGATGCCGCCGATCAGACCGCCGCCGCCGACGGCGACCAGAAGCGTGTCGATCCCGGGCAGGTCGGCTTCGATCTCGAGACCGACCGTGCCCTGGCCGATGAGCGTTTCTTCCTGATTGAAGGCATGGATCTGCAGGGCACCGGTCTTTTCGGCAAAATCCTCGCTGGCGGCCAGCGCTTCGGCATAGCGCTCGCCGCCGACGATCAGCTGGGCGCCGTAGCCGCGGATGCGCTCGAGCTTCGCCGGCGGGCTGACCTCGGGCACGAAGATGGTGGCCTTGTGCCCGAGCTTCATGGCGGCATAGCCAACCGCCGCGCCATGATTGCCGCCGGAGGCGGCGACGACGCCTGCTTCCGGCACCTGCCGCTCGAGCAGATTGGTGAAGGCGCCGCGCGCCTTGAACGAGCCGGAATGCTGCAGGCATTCGAGCTTCAGGTCGACCGGAAAGGCCGGCCGGCCGAAATCCGCCATGTCGACGCGCATCACCGGCGTGTGGCGCACATAAGGGCGAATGCGCGGCTCCACGGCGGCAATGCGTTCGCGTGTGATCGTCCCTTTGTCCAATGGGCTTGTGTTCAGCATGCGCGGCTCCCTGGGGTTGACTTCAATTAGTAACTTAGCAAAATGGCTAAATGCAAGAGGTCGATATTTTCAAGGCGATCGCCAACGAGCGCCGGCTGCAAATCCTCGATTGGCTGAAGGACCCACGCGCGCATTTCCCGCGCCAGGCCGATGGCGATCTGGTGCAGGACGGTGTCTGCGCCCTGCTGATCGCCGAAAAGCTCGGCATCACACAGGCGACGCTCAGCGAGCATATGCGCGTCTTGACGCAGGCCGGCCTGCTCAGCGCCAAGCGCACCAGGCAGTGGATTTTCTATCGCCGCGACGAGGACAGGATCGCCGAAGCCAAGGCGCTCATTCTGCGAAAAATCTAGTGCGTTTCACCGTTTCACGGAAACGGCGAACCGCTTTATCTCTTTGTTTTCACGCAATTCCGGGCGGAAGGCTACGGCGAAGTCGCCGAGCCTAACCGTTACACACTTTTCCTGGATTGCTCTAGCGGCTCGCGGCTACGTCAGCCAATCCGGGATCGAATCGAGCCCGATCAGCTCCTCATAGGTCTGGCGCGGCCGCACGACGTGGAAACGGTCGCCGTCGACCAGCACTTCGGGCACCAGGAGCCGGGTGTTGTAGGTGCCGGCCTGCACCGCGCCATAGGCGCCGGCGGTAGCGACGGCGATGAGATCGCCGGCCTTCAACCTGGGCAGGTCGCGGTCGTGTCCGAGATAGTCGCCGGTCTCACAAACCTGGCCGACCACGTCGACCTTCATGCGCGGCGTTGCGGCCGGCGGCTGCACCACCGGCTTGATGTCGTGGAATGCGTCATAGAGCGTCGGCCTGATCAGGTCGTTCATGGCGGCGTCGACGACGAGGAAGTTCTTGGCGTCGCCTTCCTTCACGAAGATCACCTCGGAGACCAGGATGCCGGCATTGCCGACGATCAGTCGGCCAGGCTCGAACATCACCTTCAGGCCGAGCTTGGTGACGTGCTTGCGCACGATCTCGGCATAGGCATCGGGCAGCGGCGGCGGGCTGTTGTCGACGCGGTAAGGGATGCCGAGACCGCCGCCAAGATCGACATGCTCGATCCTATGCCCATCGGCGCGCAGCGTTCCGACCAGTTCCACCAGCAGCGCAAAGGCGTCGTCGAAGGGCTGCAACTCGGTGATCTGGCTGCCGATATGGGTGTCGATACCGGTCACCCTGATGCCGGGCAGCTCGGCCGCGCGGGCATAGACCTGGCGTGCCCGCTGCCAGGGAATGCCGAACTTGTTCTCCGCCTTGCCGGTCGAGATCTTCTTGTGGGTCTTGGCGTCGACATCGGGATTGATGCGCAGTGAAATCGGCGCCACCTTGCCGAGCGCGGTCGCGCGCTGAGAAAGCAATTCCAGCTCCGGCTCGGACTCGACGTTGAAGCAGAGGATGCCGGCGGCGAGCGCGAAGTCCATCTCGCGCGCGGTCTTGCCGACGCCCGAAAACAGGATCTTGTCGGCCGGGATGCCGGCGGCCAAGGCGCGGCGCAATTCGCCTTCCGACACCACGTCGGCGCCGGCGCCTTGCCTGGCCAGCGTCTTCAGCACGGCCTGGTTGGAGTTCGCCTTCATGGCGTAGCAGACGAGTGCGTCGAGGTCGCTGAAAGCCTCCTTGAAGACGCGAAAATGCCTGGTCAGCGTCGCGGTCGAATAGCAGTAGAAGGGCGTGCCGACCTGCCTGGCGATGTCGGGGATTGCGACGTCCTCGGCGTGAAGCACGCCGTCGCGGTAATCGAAATGGTTCACGTGCGGTGGTTCCGAAATTGGAGCACGATGAGATCGGACGATCTCATCGGCTCTAGAGCAAAGGATCGAGAATGAACTTCTTGTCCTTGACCGGTTTCTCCGGCTCCGGCGGCAGCGGCTGTTTCGCCTTCTCCGCATCCTTGCGCGCCTGCACGGCCGCCTCGTAAGGCGTGTCGAGGCCGGTCCTTCGGCCGCAGGCCGTGACGGCAACCATCGCCGCGAGCAGCGCGAGCGTCACCAAAATCCTGCTTCCGGTCATCGATCCATCCGTCCGAAACTGTTTGCGTGCTGCGCTTTTATCCGAGTTTTCGGCGTATTGCATCCCGGCATTACGCCTTGGCGAGCCGCTTTTTCCAATAGCGGATCTGCTTCTTCACCTCGGACGGCGCGGTGCCGCCGAAACTTGTGCGGCTCTTCACCGAATTCTGCACCGCAAGCACCGAGAAGATGCCGTCGGTGATGCCGGGATGGATCGACCGCAAGTCCTTCAGCGACAGCTTCTCCAGGCTGACCTTCTTGTCCTCGGCCAGCGCCACGGCGCGGCCAGTGACATGGTGGGCCTCGCGGAAGGGGAGGCCCAGATTGCGAACCAGCCAGTCGGCAAGGTCGGTGGCGGTGGCATGGCCGGCGCCGGCGGCTTTCTTCATGGCCGCTGCGTTCACGGTCATGTCGCGCACCATGCCGGTGGTCGCGGCCAGCATCAGGTCGAGCGTCTCGGCGGCGTCGAAGACCGATTCCTTGTCTTCCTGCATGTCCTTGCCGTAGGTCAGCGGCATGCCCTTCATGACGGTCAGCAGGCCGACGAGATGGCCGTTGATGCGGCCGGTCTTGCCGCGCACCAGTTCGGCGGCGTCGGGGTTCTTCTTCTGCGGCATGATCGAGGAGCCGGTGGAGAACGAATCCGAGAGCCGGATGAAGCCGAATTGCGGGGTCGACCAGATGATGATCTCCTCGGCGAGCCGCGACAGATGCGTGCCGCAGATCGCGGCGATCGAGAGGAACTCGAGCGCGAAGTCGCGGTCCGACACGCTGTCGAGGGAATTGCGCATCGGCTCGCGGAAGCCGAGAGCCTTGGCCGTCATGTGACGGTCGATGCCGAAGCTGGTGCCGGCAAGAGCGGCGGCGCCCAGCGGGCTTTCGTCCATCCGCTCGATGGCATCGCGGACGCGCGAGAGGTCGCGACCGAACATCTCGACATAGGCCATGCAATGGTGCCCGAAGGTCACCGGCTGCGCGGCCTGCATATGGGTGAAGCCGGGCATCACCGTCGCGGCGTGCTCCTCGGCGCGCTCCAGGAAAGCGGCGATCAGGCCCTTCAGCGCCTCAGCGACGCGCTGGCATTCTTCCTTGACCCACAGCCTGAGGTCGACGGCCACCTGGTCGTTGCGCGAGCGGGCGGTGTGCAGGCGCCCCGCAGCCGAGCCGATCAGGTCGGCAAGCCGCGCCTCGACATTCATGTGGATGTCTTCCAGCCGGGTCGAGAATTCGAACTTGCCGGCCTCGATCTCTTTCAGAACCGTGTTCAGCCCGTGAGCGATTTTTTCTTGATCGGCGGCCGAAATAATGCCCGTTTGCGCCAGCATCTCGCTATGGGCGATCGATCCGCGGATGTCCTGCGCATAGAGTTTGCGGTCGAAGGAGATCGACGCGTTGATCGCTTCCATGATCGCGGCCGGACCCGAGGCAAAACGTCCGCCCCACATCTGGTTGCTGGCCTTCTTGTCGCTCATCGCTATAACCCGTGCTCCGGAACAGTTTTTGAAAAATGGCAGACGGAAATAGATTCTTCCCGGCCCCGCGCCTCATCCTCGCCGCCCTGGCGGCGGGCGTCTTGGCCGGCGCGGTCGCGGTATATGTCAGCGAGAGCAGTTCTGGCAACAACGCCCCGTCTCAGTCCGCGGCAGCCGACGGCAAGGACGATGTCGCCTGCAAGGCCAAGGCCGAGCGGGCCAGGCAGGTCGCGGCGAAGGCCGTGGGCCAGGTCGCCGCGCTGCAGCCGGCCGATCCGCCGCAATCGATGAAGAGCCTTGCCTTCAACGGTCCCGACGGCAAGCCGATGACGATCGCCGATCATGCCGGCAAGACGGTGCTGCTCAATCTCTGGGCGACCTGGTGCGCGCCCTGCCGTGCCGAAATGCCGGCGCTCGATGCGCTGCAGAAGGAGAAGGGCAGCAACACCTTCGAGGTTGTCGCGGTCAATGTCGATACCGGCGACGACGCCAAGCCGAAGAAATTCCTCAAGGAGATCGGCGTCGAGACGCTCGGCTACTACCGGGATGCGACCATGGGCCTGTTCAATGAGGCCAAGACACGCGGACTGGCGCTGGGCTTGCCGGTGACGATGCTGATCGACGGCGAAGGCTGCCTGATCGCGCATATGAACGGCCCGGCCGAATGGTCGAGCGCCGACGCCAAGCGGCTGGTGGAAGCGGCGCTCGGGCCGTGAACGCCAAAGCG